>JBHLOX010000048.1:0-17015 GCA_048940045.1 Promethearchaeota archaeon | reverse complement strand
TCCCAAGGAGGAAGAAAGGGGCCAGGTGCTCCTATCTTCAAATCATGTATGTCAGTCATCTATTCGCACACCTCAGCAAAGTGAATGAGTACTTTCTTGACCTTCTCGAAATCCTCGAGATGCATGAATTCATCTATTCCATGGTAGTTATTATCTTCTCGAAGTGTTCCATAGCATACTGTTGGTATTCCATGTGATGTGAAGTAATGACCATCATTCCCTCCTAAATCTGCAGCGATGACAATGTCTGGACCTACAATTTCTTTAACCGCTTCGTGAAATGCTTTGACGTATTTATCCTCTGGATCTGAACCCCACCCAGCATGTTTGGTTTTGAATTCGAGTGACGCTTCAACAAAGGTTTCCTCCTTTGCTTTTTCAAAGAACTCCTCGATGTCTTTGACAACCTCGGTCACATCTTCTTCTGGGATGGTTCGGCAGTCAAAGGATATTTCAGCTTTGCCCGGAATTGTGTTGGTCTTGCTCCCTGCATTATACACGGTCATTGAGAAACGCCCCCAGAGGGTCTGATGAGGACTACCAGGAGGCGCGGGTAGTTTAGACTCCACCTTTCTTCTAATATCCACATAGTCCAGCATGACCTGAATAAGAGGGATCGACAAATGGATTGCGTTTGCGAATTTGTATGGATATCCCGCATGTCCCTGAGTGCCTTTCACTGTCATAGTACCAGAGATGACGCCACTTGCACCATTGCTCACATACTCAGGTCCGGAGTCGACTACGATTCCAAAGTTGCCTCTAATCTTTGGAGGCCCATTCATCAGATAATCAATACCCCAGACTCCGCCTATTTCTTCATTTGGTGAGATCAATATTTTCCAATTGACTTTTGATGTTCCCTTTTTGATGAGCTCTTTTGCAGAGCTGACTGCAGCGACGATGTTGCCCTTGTTGTCACTCACACCACGACCATATGCTTTTCCTTTCTCAATTGTTAGTTGGAAAGGAGGTTTCTTCCACTCGTCAGTTTCTCCAGCAGGTACAACATCATAATGTGTACAGAGCAGGACTGTAGTCTTAGCACCAACGTTCATGGTCGCCACAACATTGGGCTGTGGAATCCCATCATGCATCGAGTCAAAGACCTCGATATCAAGTCCTGCCTCTTGGCAGTATTTCTTTATCACTTCAGCGCACACAGCATAGTTCTTCTTCTCATCGCTGTTTGTGTCAAGCTCAACAATTTCTCGAAGGAATTGCTCTTCCCACTCATCCATCTCAACTCATCTCCAACAAGTGCTAGATGTAGGGTAAGGGCCACTCATATTACTTCTGGCATGTCTGACAGTAGTTGGTTTTGAATCGGTTTGCCGTGACCTCAGACACTCTCCCGCCACAGAGAGGACATATTCCGCCGCTTTTGGTGTGAATCATAAGAAAGTCCCGCCTTTCGATATAGATCTCATCGAGAGACCGTTCAGATAGGATACTACGGATACGTGTTAGAACCTTCTTCATTGCAAGATAGAGGTTCTTGGTTTCTGTGTCAGAGAGTGTGGATCGTCTGCGAAAGGGGAGTATTCCAGCATAAAGCAGGATCTCATCAGCATATGCGTTACCGATTCCCTTTACAAAACTCTGGTTCCGGAGTACATTTTTAATTTGCCCGCGATGACGTTTTAGACGGGTTCGGAAGGTTTCAAGAGTGAGAGATGGGTCCAGTGCGGAGGGCCCACGGTCTGCAAAACCAGCTACTTTTGAGTAATCCCCTTTGTCAACAAGATATAGCCGTCCCATTTTCTTTGGGTCTGAGTACCAGAGTGCCATATCTTCAGTATGAAAGGAAACCATGTCGTATCTGGAGGGTCGTTTGTGTTTTGTAATCGCTCTCAACCGGCCTGTCAACATGAGGTTCAAGACAAAATCATAATTGGTCAATGATAAAATGAGAAACTTTCCATCTGCAACTACCGTGTCAAAGATTTCTCCAAATGATTTTGAAACAAAGTCATCAATAGGTCGACCGTGGATTACTATATGATTGTGGACCACTGTCCTCTTGATTGTTTGACCCCTAAGAAGACTCGTCAGTCGTTCAGCCATAATCTGTAGTTCTGGTAATTCTGGCATCTACTCACCAAGGACTTTTGTTCATGCACCTTTGAGGATAAGATAGTTTTCTATTCTCTAATCGCAACGACCAAAAGGCGCGGCCCATATTCAGGTCGTTGAGGAAAGAGGAATAGGACTATGAATCACCGAGTAAGAGTCTTTGCAGTGGTCATCCTTACCTTTGTAATAGCTCTTTCTTTCGGATTCCTGACTGAATATGTTCGTCAGACGCTGGTATTCTCATGGGCAATTGAAGAAGGCGATGAGTTCATCTACGAGGTCATCATAAACGAATATTCAACAGGTGGATCAGAAACACCGCTTATTCCTTTCGCAGGTATGAATAACTCGCGCATCCGTGTTGAGATAATCTCGCTTCCCAATGTTTCAATCGTTTTCTATTCCAGCTGGTTTCTTGAGAACATTGTAGAGTATACGAAGACTAGTTCGATCTTTGACAATGGGACTGACATCCCATCAGGAGATCGTCTAATAATCAATAGACATGTTTCATACTGCATGCTACCAATAGGAGGTTGGCTTCATCTCGACTCATTCTTTCCAAATCGGATACATCAGCCGGGAAGGGAACATGAGTCATATCTATCAGCTCGCCAGGGAACCTCCTTTTATTTTGGCTACAGTGCGAATGAAACATTCGAGGCCAATGAATGGTATGGAATTATTGACATAGAAACAGGAGTGCCAAGGGTTGTTTCCTTCTGGTTTTACAGCACAAGTCAAGCATTGACATACCGGTATAATGTGACTATGTATCAAGTTTCATAGACTGTTTCTCTTCGAAGAACTAACCCATTATATCGGACTTTAATTTATACACGAATACTAGTCTACGAAAGAGTGGAGAGGTGTACATTGGAACCAGAAGTATACCACATTCAGAAAGGACGACTAGTGAAGATGAAAGATCCAGGAGCATTCGGACGAGGGGATTGTTACCTTGTTGATGCTGGAATGAAGATTTACCTGTGGATTGGACCAAACTCCACAGTGGACGAGAAGTTCCTAACTGCTGCAACTGCAGTGATGAGGGACACAGCTCGGGAAGGTAAGGCAGACATCGATAGGGTCGAAGGAGGAAATGAGCCAGCTGATTTTGTAGCACTCTTTGATGATTTCCGACTCACTGATGAAGACACAGAGGGAATCCTGAAGAAGGTCCGGCTAGAAACCCAAGAACACAAACTCTGGCGAGTTCATCGTGAAGGCGATGAAACCTTCTTTGCAGAGGTTGATCTTAGCAGAAGCTCCCTGAAGAGCGATGATGTTTTTCTTCTAGACACGTGGGACGATATATGGGTCTGGCGCGGTAAAGATGCAACGGCTCGTGAGAAGTTTGATGGCACCATCTTAGCAAGAAGATACGATGCTGAACGAGTTGGGGTTCAAGAGATTGAGATTATAGAGGAAGGTCAAGAACCAGAGGAGTTCTTCAAGTCTTTCTCATGATGATGTTATACTAACCTGTAGTGACCCGGGCGTGGTTCGTAGAGGACTCCACTGTCCTTCATCCGCGCAAGGGTTTCTGCAGCCACATGCCGCTCAACCCCTGCTTCTTCTGCTATTTCTTTCAGAGTGGGTCCAAGAGATCCCCGTTTCCCAGTATCTAATTTTTTGACTGCCTTCAGCACTTTAGTGTTGAACTTTTCAATACGACTTCCTTTACCCCAGTCTTTGTCCGCACCCTCTCTTAGCTCTATTAGTTCCATGAACTCCTTTAGAGCTGGTTCGAGCACACGATCCCATGCATGCTTCATGTCTTTTGCTGTTACTTTCTCCTTCCAATATGCTCGAGCTGTAGAACGCGCCAACCTTAGAGTACTCAGGGGTCTCCCAAGAGCGTCTGCATCAAGGATATTCCCACGCGCAAGAGCCCTCTCATCAATACCAAAGCTCTCTCGAAGGATTTCTAGTCTGGTCAGAACATGTTCGGTGCCAGAGTCGATGCTCCTTTTACCTATTTCAGGGGCAAGCATTTGATAGGTTATGGCAGACTTTAGGATTGGCAAACGTAGAAGGGAGGGGTTATCAGTTTCTATCCAGAAGTCCTCCGATGCTAGGGCCAAAGGTACATCTGGCAGATAAGCGGTTTCGGTTTCAGTAAGTGTACCAAGAGAAACCTCTCTAAACCCAAAAGGATCGTGACGCTGAACACAGATTTGTTCCATTCTGTTGGTAGAAAAGGAACCAACATCAAACCGCCAGAGTCGAGGTGTTTGGACCTTGATTCCCTGAACATTTCTTAGTACAGGTGGTCGTCCCTTCATCGCAGGTGGAATAATGTTTCTAATGAAGGAGAGCAGCCGACGAACCTGGGCTTTACCAGCAATAGCCATTATCCCAGTGGTTAATCCTCCAACACTTTCCAAAAAAGGCGGGCTAGAAATAAAGAGGCGTGTGAAAACCCTCTTGCTTGCCTCTGCCATTCCAACGTGTTCAAACAGAATGTTCGAAAGCTCTCTGAAATCCAAAGGAGGTCGAATTTCTGAGAGAAAGTCAAAGGAAAGTTTGCTCCATGTTTCCGCAGCAATTGCCCGAGTGATTGTTTGAGAATCTCGAAGTGGTCGCGGCGCCGCAACCCTTGAGCCAACCACCTCGATATAAGCACCATCTGGAGGGAGTTCTTGGTCTCTATCAAAGAAGATGAACTCCCCCTCCATCAGCCATGGGCTAGGAGTCAAGAGAACTAGAGAAGTGTCCCGGGTGTGATGAACAAACCCTCGATATCTGAAGAGCCGACTTGATTCTTTTTCTTGAAATTGTTGCAGTAATTGTGATTCCCATCGTGCAAGTTCAGCCCCATATTGTCGGTTGTAGACATCACTGACACTGGTAGCATCTGAGAGCTGGTCCCGCTCGGACCCGTGTCGTCTAAAAAACTCCTCTACATCCATACATATCATTCTCTCTTTTAAGACCGGTCAGGTCTCCTTCTCTCTCCGGATATACTCTCGATATGCCTTGGGATACAACTCAGCAAGCTGATCTATTGTGGGCAGACGTTCGCTGTACGGGACATATGAGTCTCCGATTTTCACACTGGCTATTTCTTTCTCTAGCAGAGGCCGCAGCTTCTCATTTATCTCAAAACCAATAAACCGTCGTAGATTCAGTTTGGCTGCTACCGCCGTCGTTCCATTCCCCATAAATGGATCGAGGACAATATCTCCAGGTTTTGAAGAGAAGTCTATGCATCTGGAAACCACCTCAAGCGGCAGTTTAGTCGCATTCTTAGCCAGACCTGTACGGTATCGACGTTTGACCGACCAGACATCCTCTGGGTAGTTCTCGATTTTATTGAAGAAATACTTTCGTGGACTCCTGACAAGTAGCACAATGTGATAGTGACTTGTTACAAACCGTTTCTTTGTGTAGACTCCAAAGGGATAGTGCCAGATAAGGTGGTTTAGTGTCACAAGACCTGCATCTCGAGCTCCCTGAAGCACAGCATCGAGGTTTGTCCAACCACTGAAGACATAGGCGGAAGATTCGGGTTTCATAATTCTAGGTAGTTCCGCCAGCCATCTTGCAGTAAACTCAAGATATGACTCACCTGTTTCCTCATACCCTTCGACGACTAAACGCTCATCGCGATTATACACGCTACTCTTTCCATCAAAGTCAATCCCAAAGGGTGGGTCTGCAATGACCAAATCTATAGACGCTTCTGGAAGTTCCTTCATCCCAGTGACGCAGTCTTCGTATCTTATTCTGTCTAACTCAACCTTCGGAAATGGCGATATGGCCTCATCATAGAGATGTCTAGCTTCCACTCTAGACCAGTCGTATGTTGGTTTGAAGTAGAATTCAGCAAGGTTCGGTATGTATCGTTTAGCACGTCCCTTCCTTGATTCATCTTTCTTCTTTGGGTCAGTATCAGTGGTCATATGCAACTTCACAATGATGTTCCAGTCGGTTCTTCTTAAGACTAGTCATTCACATGATGTCTGATGGGTCAACCCCCCGTGACATGGCGCGTTGTGTCATCCAATCTAGTTGATTTCCAGGCGAATCTGGTTTCTCAGGTTTTTCGACCCGCTCTATCTTAAGAGCGCCTTCTGGACACACAACTGCACAGACACCACACCCAATGCATCTTTTTGGATCTACTACAGTAATGTCTTCCGGGATACTGAGTGCTCCAAACTGACAGCGGTCAATACAGGTTTCGCATCCTGTGCAGAGATCAGCATCAACAGTCATCAAGAAGTCAGTCTTGATGTATTCACGAGGTTCAGCTACTTTGTGAACACCTCTTAGTATACCGCAACAACACGTGCAACAGTTGCAGATGAAGGTATGACCTGATTGGACATTGTAAGTACAGTGAATCAGACCTGCATCTTCAGCCTCTTTGAGTAGTCTTAGTGATTCCTCTTTTGTGATGGTCTTTGTAAGTGGGTCGTCATCGAATGCATGCTCTCTGTTCGGAGCAAATGGGAGACAGACTGACAGAGGATAGTCACAGCCCTCATCTATGAGTGACTTTTGCTTTCTACATATGCACTCCCTAACACCCCAAGAGGCAGCAGACTCGATTAATTTTTCAGCCTGCTGAAAGTTGTGAATCTCAAGCTCTGTACTCACAGCCTTATTGACTGGAATCACCTGAAAGATGACGGGTTCGCCCGTTACAATCTTCTTGAATCCAGTTTTATGTTGAAAATACTGTTCGAGGATCTGAGCAAACTCCGTATCCATTCTATTTAGTTGCTCTTCGTAAATACCAACTGCAAAGGGCATTAAACCATACTTTCTAGCACCTGCACTCTTCGACATCCAAGAGCTAATCTGACCCTTCTCGTGCATCAATTTAAGCTGTTTCTCTAACTCTTCCTTTGGGCGGTTCAATCTAGTGCTAATTTCGTCCAAAGTCTCACCACGAAGTTTCAGCTGACTTGCGAGTTCTGCCTCATCCGGTTCGAATATCCACTCGAGAATCTTGAGATGCGAACCATCATCGGTTGGTGGGTATCCATTCGGGATTGTATCTAGAACTTTGGCGAGTTTTTCATATGGATTCATTGCAATCACAACTCAGTTCGCATATACAGAGCTATACATAATCCTTCTGTTCTCATGGACATTGAAGCTTGATTCCAAGTGGACTGAGTTCTTCATTGACCTTCTCAACGATATTTGCACATTCCTGACCTTTTCCAATGAGCACATGCGCAAGTGACTGTTGGAATGGTGGAAGGAATGGGATCTCACTGGCAGCAAGTATCTCATTGTATGCTTCCTTTACACGGGGTACTGTAAGGCAGTTCTCAAGCTCATTAAGAGTTGTTTGTGTTTCAAGGAGCATGAGTGAGATTTTCTTGAGAAATGCTGGTTTGGGAACGTTCACGGACGAACCGAAGAGTCGTTCAACGTTCTCCTCAAACCAATTTTGCATCTTATCTATATTATAAAAAGGGAGTACAAATGGAGAGCCACCTTCTTTTTCAGGCATGACTATCCGTATCAGCCCCCGTTTCTCTGCAGCAAGCACAAAATCCGAGAACCGTCTATAACCAACCTTGTCGAATTCTAGCCCACGTTCACTCAGTTTATTTCCAAGCTCCATGAGGTTATATGGAGACCCCTCGTTGAGCCCTTCTTCAGCAACTTTAGCCATGAAAGCAAAGGCGTCGTTGACTTCCTGTGTCATCCTGACAGATTCAGGAGAGATCTTTTCAGGAAGTAACAGAATTGTCCCAGGCATTTCGCCTTCGCGTACGATGTAGTTCTGCGCTTCGGACCAGGCTAGGAAGTCATTCCAGTGCTCAAACCCCATAGCAGACTCATCAAAGTCAGGGTTTAATGATTGCATAACGTGTTTCGCATGACCTGCACCGGGTTTGCTTCCGGTCTTTGTTATGACTCTGATTACTTCTTGTAGTTGTATAGCGGCAAGATGTCTGAGTTGTACTATACTCTGGACAGACTCATCGCAGTCCTCAGGACGAACGCAGTCCAAAGCAGGTCGGAAAGAAAAAATATCGCTATATGCAGTAGCTAGTTCCAGAAGCTCGGACGCTGTGATGATTGGGTTGCTAATCAACCACAGATCTACGCCATGTTCTTTGAGTGCGCCTGCAATCAGTTTGAAGTCACCATCTCCTGTGATTAACACGTAACGCTTTGTTTCAGGATAGTGAATCAGATGGTCAAGTATGTATGCAGCCATCTTGTAGTCACTAGCATTGTCTGATGATGAGGGAACATGAATCAAGTCATATCCTAGTTCGTATAGTTCCTCAGCCATCTGACGCCGAGGATCCCAGTCTGCAAATGCAAATGCACGGGTAACAGTACCGGTCTGATGAATTCTCTCAGTCATGTATCTGTGAGTGGCTGATTCATCTGACACATTCTCAACATCCCAGAAGATAGCCAGTTTTGATGTAGTTTCGGTGGAGGTCATGAAGGCAACACTCCGTATGAGACCTCAATTGAAACCGGCTATATATGAGCTTGCTGACAGTGAAGTTCATCCAATTATTCATGCATAGCCCTAGTATTAGTCATTCTTAACTAGATAGGAAAGCCTATTTACCAAACATCAGTAGCAAACGGAATCCAACTAGCCCTAAGAACGGACCTGTTGGTGAAACATGTAATGCCAAAGACGAATGAATCTAGCCCGGACATCCTCAAGATGACAAAGAGAGGTTATAGAGAACTTTTGGCACTTCTTCCTGAGGGGGTTGGAATCACAGATCTAAATGAGAATCTTGTCTTTGTGAATGATGCATTTGCCAACATCCTCGGGTTCAAGCCAGATGAGCTCAGAGGAGTGAATGTTTTTGAGCTTGTTCCAGAAGATGAACATAACAAACTTCGTCAAGAAACCACGGATAGGGTCGCGGGTGTTTCTTCTGCATATGAACTTACCATGATACGAAAAGATGGTCACCACATAATTGTACGGGTTTCAGCTGTACCTAGAAAAGATGAGAATGACAACGTTATTGGAGCCATTGCTGTGGTAATTGATATCACTAAAGAAAAGCATGTAGAGCAGGAGCTTCGAAAACTCTCTAGAGCTATAGAGCAAAGCCCAACTTCTGTGGTCATAACAGACTCAGAAGGGACAATAGAGTATGTCAATCCCAAGTTTTCAGTCTTGACTGGATACTCTTTTCAAGAGGCAGTTGGGAAGAATCCTCGAATCCTCAAATCGGAATTTACTCCTAAAGAAACACATGTGGACCTCTGGAGAACTCTGAAAAAGGGGAGGTCTTGGAGAGGGCTTTTCGTCAACAAGAAGAAAGACGGTGATTTGTATTGGGAGGATGCTTGGATCTCACCGATCTTCAATATTGATGGTATTGTCACAAATTATGTTGCAGTTAAGGAGGATATAACACAGCGAATAATGGCTGATCGAGAGGCGGCACACTCGCATAGAGACCTTGAGCTCTATGCTTCCTTTTTGCAGCATGACATAAGAAATGATTTGCAAGTCATAATGAATCACGCAGAAGCAGCATTGATGCTTATGAATAAGGAGAATGCAGTCAAAGGTTATATCCAGACTGTGGAGGCGGCATCTGAGAGAATGGTCCATCTTCTTGATGTATTTGGTCGACCTGGAGCGGCTGAGGAGAGAGATTTAATCACCATTCTTGAGAGAGTGAAAGGTCAGGCCGAGAGAGCTCACTCTAACCTTAAGGTCATCATACAGTCTGATTCACCAACAGTTGAACTCCAAAGTGCGAGATTGATTGCAATAGTGTTCGATAATCTCCTTCGTAACTCAGCTGAATTTTCTGAGGGAGATGTTGTAGTGGTCATAGAGGTTTCTCAAGAGGGAGGGAATGCTCAGATTATCATCAGCGATAACGGACCAGGCATTCCTGAGGAGATACAGCCTAGTCTCTTTGAGAAAGGAGCATCAACAACCGGCGGAGGTTTTGGTCTGTATCTCAGTAGGAGGGTTGTGGAGGGATATGAAGGCTCA
Organism: Promethearchaeota archaeon; assembly: GCA_048940045.1. Lineage (GTDB taxonomy): Archaea > Asgardarchaeota > Thorarchaeia > Thorarchaeales > Thorarchaeaceae > SMTZ1-45. The sequence continues at coordinate 6,970 of JBHLOX010000048.1, read as the reverse complement.
ATCGAGCTAATCGAAAACGGTGAAGGAACTGCATATCGAATCCTCATACCAACATCATAACACCTCTGGAGGAAGATGAATTGCAAACTCACAAGCATCATTTCCCTTTGTAAGTGACCGAATTATCTCTATCTTAAGAGGTCTTTCAAGGATACCTTCCCAGAGCTGCTTAGGCCAACCAGCGCCACAATTACAGAAAACCGCCGGAGCTTCATCAAGACAGTTACGTATTAGTGGGCAGAAACAATAGGCTCGTCTTCTCTCAGCATCAGTTTGTGCGTCTTTGTAGGCTGTTGGATTTGATGGTCCTTTCTCCGAAAAGATGATGGAACTCTCGCGTCTAAGTAGTTTAGGGTAGTATCCGCCTTGGGATTTCATTGCTTCAATGACAGTGTCTACACTTCCAGTTGACCTAAATAGATCCCTCATTGGGGGGATTAGCTCTGATGGGAATACATGTGCACAGTTTGACAGAACCTCGAACTGCTGTTCACTGCTAGTCTTACTTTCTAGGATGCTAAGGGATTTGCAGAGAGCTTTCTGACGGACCTCTGCAGGTGAGTCGATATCGAGTTTTCTTATCGGTGCTAAGATCTCTTCTTTTGTTTCTGATCTCACTACGTTTTCGAGATTTGTAGTAAATAGATGCATCCAATCATGTAGGATTATCTGAATCTCAATTACTGTATTTTCTGGATGATCTGTATCCCACTGATGATATACCTCTCTTGTTGATTCAGCAATTGGATGCCCTCTATCATAGGTATGTCTTGTAACTTTTGCATAGGAATCGCTAATCGTAGAGTATAATCCTCTATGAACGATTGTCATTGCATCTTTAGCTGGGAGAATGGAAGTTTTGACCTCGAGCTCTTTGATTTCCTCCTTGATTGGGATACACACATCCATATCATGACCACTCTCATCACTTACTCCCCAATGATGAATTACTATGGGATTTCCAGCAGCTGATTTTCTTGTAATTTCTTTGAGTTCTGTAAAAGCATCAGTAAGATCAGTCACTGCACCATGAATTCTAACCTGTGTAACATGAATTTCATCAAGTCGCTTATGGACAACTTTCTCCTCATCAAGTTGCATCTTTCTAACACTCTAGAATTTGTCATTAAAATTGTATATCAATAACAAGGTCGTAGCAAGAACTCAGGAGAACAGGGAGCTTCTCAAATTAGGTTTCAGACAGACAAATTTGCCCTAATGGACTTTCCATTAATCTAAGAGACTGCTACCAAAAACAAGACCATGTATCTGCAAGTCATGTTTGGAGGTGTAGAAAAACAAAATTTGATAAAGTGACATCAAACGGTTCTTAGGTTTGCTTCTTGCGGAGTCGTGATATCCAGGATACAGTAGCAGAATTGCCTAAATCATCACTAGTATGTAACTCACTACTTCAGAAAAAACCGATAGATTTCATTTATGTGACAGAGTCAATGGAATGAAGAAATGATGCTTCTCGCAATCATCTCAAAGGCTGTGTTGACATTCTTATCAAGACGAACTGAGGTTTCAATATATTCTAACCCAAGTTGAGTAGCTATTTTTTGACCTTCCTCCGTCGAAACAACACGTTCCATTGCAAGATCAGTCTTGTTGCCCACAAGAATTGCTCTGTAGTCTTCTAAGTTCTTATCAACCTCTTTCTTCCAATCAATGACTTCATTGAGTGATTCCCATGATGTGACGTCATACATGAAGACGACTCCCTGAGCACCTAGATAGTAATTTGATCGTGTTCGTTCCAAGAAGTCTTGAGAGCCCAAATCCCAGATTTGTAGGTTCACTGAGTCTTCGTCAACTTCCATCTTCTTGTATGCAAATCCTACACCAAGTGTTGGAGAATAGTGCTCACGGAAAGATCCGGTTGAGTATCTGATTATTATGCTTGTCTTTCCAACAGATGCTGATCCGACAGTGACTATTTTCAATAGATAGGATGGGCTCATTAACTGTCACCACATAGGATTCTTCAGTTTTCTTAGATAATAGTTCCTTAGATGGAAGATGCATGGTTTCCGATTAGATAATTACCTCTTTTGGTATCAATATTCCACGTTGTGTTGCAAGAACAAGTAGGGTCAGTTTTGCTGCTGGACCCAAGTTCGAGTACTCAACCATTATACGTTCGAAGGTTTCTATCCTATCTCGACCTACCCATTCAGTAGGAAGAAGATCGATTAACGGGGTTCCAGACGCAGACCGGATTTGTGTGATACTCTCTGACTTGTAGATGATATGCCCGCGTGTTACTAAAAGATAACCCAATTCCTCCAAAGCACTGGACCAGGTTATCTGTAGGTGACTGGTTTCAATAGGTCCAACATGGGGTTTTGTAGGAGTACTCAATATCTCTAGCCAGTACGCAAATTCCTCAAACCCTCTCAAGTCGAAAGCAGAGTATCGGCGTATGATTCTCTGTGAAATAACCGTTGTCAGATTTCCAACATACAGATTTAACTTTGCAGGATTCAAGGCATTCACAAACTGAGCCAGAATCTTCATCCATTCGCCAAAAAGCAGCATGAGACGTTTCTGATTCAGACCCTCAAGTATTTTGAAATCAAAGTCAACTAACCATTTACCATCTTTGAGCTGTAACTGGCTAAGAGCCTCGGGGGTTTTGCTATTCTTCATAACAAACTGAAGTGCATTGGTCGCTTCCGTAATGTTGTAGGTCCCTTCAGCTACTCGAATCGCAATCTCTAGTGCCTCCTTCACTAAAAGGATACGTCGTTTTTCAGGCGTGAGAGCCTCGATTACACCTACCTCGATAAGATAGTCCAATGCTCGGAGAAGTTCACTTTCGTCATAACGCGTACCCAACACTGCGAGAATTTCCCGTACAGTCCGACGCCCGTCTATCATTCCTGCCAGGTGAGGAATAACGCCAGCCATATCAGGATGAAGAGTCTGTAGATCTTTTGTTTCATCAGAGGTAGCTTGAGCATACCTTACGAACTGAGTTCCAGTAGTCATAAAGTCGTTGAAGTTGAACATGTTTCGAAATCGTATAACTCGATGTGCCCAAAGTTTGGAAAGATCAAGAACAACCTCTCGCCGGGAAAGTCCGCTCACCTCGATTATCTCTTTCACATTTCTTGATCCATTGATGTGGTCCATCAGAATACTGAAGACAGATTCAAGCGTATCTGGTTTCGTAGTGAAGTAAGGAACCCAAGTTTCACCGAGAAGTCGAAGTGAGAGCTTCTCCATGACTCTTTCGCCAAACGCCTCAAGATAGACATCCACGAATGATGTTTCAAAGCTGAAATCAAAGGGATCAACTATCTCAAGCCAATCAAGCTCGAACTCAGCCAAGAGCGAATCCAAGATTTCAACTGACTCTGGAGTCAGTCGCTGAACGCTGACTGCTATCATATTTGTGTTAACACCGTTAATCAGTGTAAACAATCGAGCGCCATAGTCAACCTGAACCACTGGAGCTTTCTCGTCGAAGACTTCCTTTGAGAACATATCAATCGCAGCAAAAAAACTAGAGGCCATCACTGGATCCATGTTGAGTGCTTTTGGATCCAGTTGCATGTAGAATCTAGGACTTCCGCCCTTGTCAGTTATCAGGAGTGCTTCGATCGCATGACTCATCAAGTCATATCACCGGTAGATATCCTCCTGTTACATTGAATATTAGCTTACCTCGGTTATAGAACCATATATGGTTTTTATCTCAGAAAACCTTTACAGTATAGATGTACGTATTTTTAGCGGATTCGCTCGATGGAGATGTAAAATCGATGAGGACCTGTCCCAAATGCGGCAGAGCAAACCAACCCACTCGGAAGTACTGTATTCGTTGCGGTGCCCTTCTTCTATCGGTTGAAACAAAACCGAAGACAATCGCCGCACCACCTGAAACTCCTGCAACACCCCAACCTAAGGCGGAAACGGCACCACCTCCTGTGTCCTCTGCAAGTGAAGCGAGAGTCACAACTAATGATCAATGGGTCAAGCCGAGTCAAGTTTCTAAAGACCGTGTTCGAACCGCAGATGGAACAACCAAGCCAAAATCAGAGATGGAGAAGGCTATGGAGGCATTTGCCAAGGCAGACAAAGTAGGTATCGAAGAAGAGGGCGAAGGCATCATAGAAACAAGAATGCTTAGAGCTAGTGAGGTTCAGGAACTCATGGGTGAAATGGAAGCTCAACGTGAAGCAACTATGGCACCACCAAGTACTCCACCACCTACTGCTGCTCCTTCGACACCACCACCATTGGCCCAGCCCCCAGGTGCACCCCAAAGCCCTGCTCAAAGTCCTACTCCAGCAAAGCCAGAGCCTGCAGCTCCTGTACAACCTCCCCCAGCAATGGCACCGGCTCCAAAACCAAAACCAGCATCACCTCCGCCTATGCCTAGAGTAGCTGCTAAAGCTCCAACTCCAACCCCACCTCCAGAAAAACGAGCGGCATCTATTCCAGAAATAACTTCAATCCTTTCCTCTTTTCCAGACCAAGCGTACCGACAGGATCCACAGATAATTGGTATTGTAAATGATCTGAAGAATCTGTATACAGAGCTGGCACAATTCAATTCTGACTTAGACAATATTCGTGTACGATTAGAATCAGAAGTACAAGACTACTGGAATGTTGCAGAGGTGAAAAGGATTCAATTTGAGAGCCTAGAGGAGCAATTACGTTTGGCAAAACATGAATGGAATGATTCTACTAAAATATACCAACAGGCAGAGAAACGGATGAAGAACGAGATTTCTTCTCGAGAAAAGCGAATCAAGGACATCCAAAAACGAATCGAGAAGGCTGAAGGCGGCATTGGAAAACGTGTGAAAGATTTAGATAAGGAGAAGGAAAAACAGGCTCAATCAGGCTAATTAAATACTAGACAACTATCTTTCGAGGATTTTACGTAGTTCATAATCGACTTATATCAACACAAGTTAAGCAGACTGAGTGAATCAGAGGAGTGGAGAATTTGTCTATAACCTATCGAACTTTCTTACTAAGGTTAAGGAGGCTCGCTGAAATGGCTCTCACCAACTATGGATTAGATAAAGCTGGGCTTCGATTCATCACATACAGTGGAAATGGATTATACCAAGTCACAGTTCCTCCTAGTAGTCCCATTCCTGCGGGGAAGTACACACTACGACTACATCAACCAAATTATATGAAACCAAGGTTCGTTGTTTCTGAGATGGAGTGGTTGTCGGCTCTACATCAGGAGGGCATTAAAGTCCCAATTCCGGTCCGCAACCAAGATGGTGAATGGCTAACAAAGGCTGATGGGGGATATGATGTTCCACAAGTGAGGAACTGCACACTCATAGGATGGACCGAAGGGAGGGTGCACATTAAGAACATTCGACCCCAGCATTTTACAGCTCTGGGGAGAGTAATAGGCAGAATGCACGAACAGGGTAGGAGGTGGAAGCGTCCAAAAGGATTTGCACGACCTCATTGGAATTGGGAGGGACTCTATGGAGATGGATTCAGTTATGGCGTTCCTGCTGTAGATGCACGAGAAGCAATTTCAAAGGCACATCAGTCTGTATTCAAGGAGGTGCTAGATCACGTACGCGAAGCTAGCGAGCAAATGGGGAGAGGGAGGAAGGTCTATGGGTTAATCCATGCAGACCTTGGATTGGGCGACAATGTAGCATTTCTCGGAGGAGAGGCTCGACCATTCGACTTCGATGATTGTGGATTTGGGTATTGGGTATTTGATTTCGGAGTTGCGTTAAGTCAGTACATGATGGACACAAACGATGTTTCAAAGGAAATGCGAGATGCACTTCTAACGGGATACGGGGAAACATCTTCATTGGAAGAGATAGGTATTGAGTATCTTGACCTCTTTATAGCCGCACGTTTGGCTCAGTTCATGTTCTTCTACCAAGCGACTGGATTGGCTCATCCGGAACATATGGAGGAAGCCAAAAGAGAAATCAATGATCATGCGAAATTCCTGAAACACCTTCTCAAAATGATGTGATGAATGATGATCAAGTTAGAATCTAGACGGCTCAACGCAGATGATTGCAAAAAACTCGCTAGACTCAACATATCTGTGAGAAAAGACACACCACTTGAAACCAAGAGGAGTGTAGTCGATATCGCAAAGAGTATCGAAGGTCTATCAAACAATGATGGATTTCATATAATAGTCGCATCTGATGAGATGGGCAATATTGTGGGATGGACTTACTACTACGTTGCATTTCCTCTAATGACTTTCATCAGTGGATTCTATCCAGTAGTAGAACAAACAGAGAGGTCTGAAGAGATCGCACAGGGACTGATTAAAGCCTCTAAGAAGGAGGTCCTTGAAAGAGGCCATACAAGGTTAGAGATTGAACTTGTGTTTCCATCAGATGAGCATAGGACATACTCTGAGAAACTTGTGGATTTGTATAAGCAATGTGACTTCCAGTTCGCTGCGGAAGAGGTGCACATGAAATGTGACCTCATGGGAATTGAACTGCCTGCGATTGAGTTGCCAATGGATTACACCGTGAGGAAGTTCTCAGATGCGTCCTACGACGATTTAGAAGGTCCGGGATTTGATACATTGAGGGATAGTCAGGAGGGGCTATTTCTCTCTATGAGTCCCGCTGAACAAAAGGTCACTATAGAGTATTTCTTTGACAAGGGAAGACCTTGGATTGAAGATGCCTCATTGGTTCTCGAAAAGGAGAATGAGATAGTCGGGTTTGTCATCACACGTTGGAATGATGATGACAAGCCTGAAATTGGCCCAGTGGGGCTTGTGCCAGACAAGAGAGGGAAGGGACTGGCAAGCTATCTACTTGTACGGGTGATGGAAAGTTTGAAAGATGGTGGTTCAACTGCGGTTTATCTCGATACAACCGTAACTAATCATCCAGCTCAGAAGCTCTATAGAAAATATGGCTTTGAAGATGTATACTATAAGCAGTTCTACTATTGGTCACCTTGAGAATTATTTTCTGAAAAA
>JBHLOX010000194.1:0-4240 GCA_048940045.1 Promethearchaeota archaeon | reverse complement strand
AGAATCTGTATGTTCTTCCTTCCATTTCTCTTGATTCCAGTCATCACCTACATTCGGAAGACGAGAATGACCACCCGGGACAAAATCATCTTGCTATTACTTGTCTTTGGACAGGCAGTATTGTTGCAGCTCATTGGCCTATGGTTGTGGTGAACAGTGGTTGATTGTAGTAGGTTGTGATTGAGCTGAAATTGTCGAGAACATAGTAGAATTGTCATGGTGCGCCAGATCTTTGAGCCGATGGTTATAGCACAGAAGAGCATTAGAAAGGTGTAAATGCCTTAAGCTAGATTCTCAATACATGTGAGGGAGAAGATGTCATCAATAAACGAGATAATTACGAAACGACGGATTATTGCGTTGGTCTTGATTCTCGTTATAGCAATACCCACTACAATCCTCGTTCATGCAGAATTGAGCTATGGCGACTATAGTAAAGAACCCACACACAGTGTTCAGGTCAATTCACCAAAGGATATCTGGTATCCAAGAAATGGAAACTGGCAACCTTATCCAGTGCTTGTTACAGGAAACATAAGTCCCTACTTCAGTAGACCATACCTGATGTATCCTAGCGATATAGAGGTCGAGTTCCTCATGAAGGATGCGACGAACCTATCTACAGATCTCTCATGGCTATCAGTGGCAGACTACGCAGTGATTCCAGATGGCGGAAAAATCAACGTTACACTGAATCCGAATGTGAGTGGTGATTATGGCGACAACGAGAACTATGCCGTAAATCAATCGGAATGGGTCAACTGGCATAGTCATGGTTTGCCATTAATCCCTAATTCAACGGGAGCCGGAATTTCTGGTCACGATATAGACATGACTGGGCATCTGATTTCAAGTTATTACTCATTCTGTAAAGTGAAACTATCATTCGGTCAGGAAACAAGCCTTCGCTCCCTTAATTGGAGTCTACTCCTTGAGATTGCCATTCTTCGAGAAGATGCATCCCTGATTGCAGGACATTGGATGGAACTGAAAATGACATATACGATAACGTGGGTGCCAATTCTTGTCTTCAGGCTCATTGGAAGTAACACATACTCAGACACGATTGTCCGGGGTGATGGTCTGCCTGATATGGGTGTCGTTGACTATACATTCTACATGTTGGAAGGCGATGTGACCTTAAACCGGAATTAGATGTGTTCATCTTTAAGACAGGCAACTGTATGTGCCTGAAGATCGTAAAGGCACATGAGATATTCGGACCAGACTATCTGCTGTACAGGCAAGAGAAACAGATGTAGTTTCAAGTTTCACATCAGGAGGAGGTTTTCCTCTCTCAGTACTCCCTTTTCAGAGAGTGGCTTGCATCAAGAGCCACACAACAATTATTCCGACAATTAATCCAATGATTAAAGCAGCCACCATTCTAAGTTTCAATTGCATCTCAGCTCCAAAACACAAATGATTCGGAAATGATTTTTTATAGATGTAGTCACATCACCTGCACTGCGAGGTTATATTAATGCTACAGATTGACTTCTCGGATCCTATCCAATCAACATCGATGATAATACTGGTTCTAATTATTGTGATATGGATTGCTGCAGAACTACGTCTGGAAGGCGGCGTGAAGAATGCAATACGGATTGGGTCTGCACTTATTCTATCTGTGCTATTCATGTTCCTTATGTATATTTCAGGATTGATTTATTTCTATTAGAAAACCAGGAATCGTCATGACTCGAGAGATTTTCAAACCTAGAAATTGCCAAAGAAAGTAGGACATGGTATGAAAAAATGAGTGTGATGGAGTGAAGGAATCCACTCCACCGTGGATGCAGTTTATGCCTTGTCAAATTCAGCAAGTTTGGAGATCTTCTCCGTGAATTCATCCACTAGTTTCTTCGCTTCTAATACAAGTGTTTCAGAGTATTCCTTCCTTAGCTTTCTCCGGAGAGCATAGCTGGCTCTCCGCATCTTATGCCAGCTCTCAGCTAGTTCACTAGCCCCTTCAGGTACAGCACCATTCCATTCATCGAACTGCGGTCCGAAGAATCTAGCGCTTTTATCTTGTGCTCTTCGTTCCTCATGCTCTGTCAGAAGTTTCCTGCCTTCCTCTGTCAACTCATATCGTCGGACACCAGCCTCAGTATCAGCTAGTTCCTTCGTATAACCTGAGTCTAAGAGCCATGAGAGTAGCGGATATACAGATCCAGGACTTGGTCTCCATCTATGACCAGTGCTTTCCTCAATGTCACTCATGATCTCAGCACCTGACATAGGCTTCTCATTAAGCAGCCGTAGGACTTTGCCTCGAAGGAATCCCTTCGGGACTAATGAGGTTCTTCTATCCCAGTGTCTGTGTGTATGTGGTCTACGCATGTCTTTTCTTTCACCTCCATTCGAGTATTGGAGCAACCTTATCACTATTGATATCGCTTGCGATATCGGTATTGATATTGAAACCATATAAACCTTGAGAATGCTCTGCAGACAGTGTGAGAAAAGAGTGGTCTATGATCTTTTTTCCTCAATTATTTTGTTCAAACGACCGAATAACTTATATTGAGGTGTTAATACTATTTTGTTAACTCTGTTAATTGATTGCTATTAATTGAGTTTTGGGTTCGAATAGGACCCAATATTGGAGGTGTAATCGCGTGGTAGATAGATTGGATTACAAGATAGTTGGACTAGCGATTTTGGTTTTACTATGCTGGATGGGATTCAGCCCCCTAGCATGTAGCAGCACAATGGTTTGGTCTGACGATTTTAATGATGGCAACTATGATGGTTGGACCATTTGTAACAACTCAGTAATTAGCACCAGTACAAATTGGTCAGCCGCCAATGATAATCTGCAATTAAACGAAGATGCATGGAGTAATACTTGGGGAATAAGTTGGGGTGCTATAAGTTATCCCAGTAGTATAGCACATGGGACATGGAGTTTTGATATCAAAGTCAATGAGTCCCTATTTGAAAGTGGAGGATTTGTTTCGATCGTGTTCATAAGTAATAATATTTCTAATCTAGTCAGTGTCAACGACTGGAATTGCTACTGGATCTATTTCGATATCGATACTCTCCCCGCATCAGATGGCGAGAATTTCACTATATATCTTCGTAGGAATGAGCACACAGTCCTCCATAGTTCTGAGCCAGTACCTGTTGCAGGTTGGCATCACATGAATGTTACTAGAGATGAGGCAGGTCTGTTCACAGTGTTCCACAACGATGCTCTACTCTTTCAGGTTTTGGACACAGAAATAGACACATCTGAGATGTTTGCCTTTTGTGGACCAAAGGGGATAGTGATTGATAACATCGTCGTAGACGATGAATTTGAGGATTACACTCCAACCACTGGTCCAACAACTGGTGGAGGAGGAGTCCCTGATTGGTGGCTGCTTGTTATTGCAGGAGTATCTGTTGTTGTGATAGTTGCAGTTCTGGTTATCTTTCAAAAACGGAGGTAAAAAAAAATAACATTCACAACTCTACGTTACCCGACAAAACAGCAGAGCCTTATCTGGCTCAGAAGGCGTCAGAAAGACCGACCTTCAGAGATCGCCAAGGACCTGAAGGTGTCAAGACCCTTTGTGAGCATGGAGCAGAAGAGAGCAGAGAGCAGGATCAAGAGGCTCATAGAACATGCTGCATCCGTAAACAGGGTGGAGATAAAACGTCTGAGTGCGCGGTATGGTATTGCCGTGGGTTATTGTCACGCTTATGACTCTCAAACATATATCATCTATTCTCCTAAGATTGGTGTGCAGAACTGGTATGTGCATGAGGGAGACTGTGGCACCTGTGACTTGGAGTCTAAGTGTATGGAAACTCTTCGTACCCTTGCGGAGGAGTGGGAGATTGGCATCCCGCCAGGAATGCCACCAACAGAGCTTGGTGTATACCTGTTTGAATCCATCAGGAGACGACTCAAGTGGGACAGGATGTGATGAATAGCTCAAGGGTATGCCCGCTGCCTCCGGGTCCTTTGAAGAAGGGACCCAGAGATAAGAGACCTCGAACAATAATAATGGCTGTGAGTCTAACAATCATCTTGACATCAACCGTGTACACAAGCTTTTTGATGCAAAGTCCAATTCCGCTGTTACTGCCTCCATCGCTACCACCATTGCTAACACTTGATCCAGGCACCCCACATGCCCCCATTGTGATTGATGGGGATGCCAACTTCTCGGCCACAGCCCTGCTGGAGGGATGGCCTGGTGATGGGTCTCCCGAGAGTCCGTACATAATCGACGGGTTGGACATT
>JBHLOX010000193.1:0-4249 GCA_048940045.1 Promethearchaeota archaeon | reverse complement strand
TGCCCAATTGCGAACATGTGGGATATCAAACCTCATCAATTGATCCGGATGATTCTCCTTGGAATGCGTGAGAAGGTCCTATCATCTAAAGAAATCTGGCTCTGTCTGACTTGTTTTGAGTGCCAAGAACGATGTCCTCAGAAAGTGCGGGTCACCGATATCTTCTTTGACTGTAAGAACCTTGCAGCAGAAGAAGGCTTGATTCCTGATAGTATTGTTGCACTCGGCAAAGAGCTCATTGAAAAAGGTCAGCTCTATGTTGTTACTGCTGACTGGGAAAGAGAGGACTTAGACCTAGAGCCTGAAGTTCCAGGGCTTTCTACTGAGTTCGTGAAAAGGATTCTCAGTCAAACACGTACTGGTCGACTTGTTAAGGGAGGGGACTAGTATGCCATCTTATAGCCTCTACATGGGTTGCAGTGTTCCTGCGAATTATCCCAACTATGAAGCATCCATGTGCAGGGTAGCAGAGTCCTTAGGAGTGGAGCTGCATTATCTGGAAGATGTGGCTTGTTGCGGAAGTCCAAACCTCAGAGCTATAGACTTCTGGGGTTGGGTGACAGTAAATGCTCGCACATTGGCATTAGCTGACAGAAATGGACATGACATTGTGACTCCGTGTAACGGATGTTTTGGTAGTCTGAAGGATGTTCATCATCTTCTCAAACATGATGCAAAATACAGGGAACGAGTCAATGCTGAGCTTGAAGAAGACGAACTCGAGTTCAAGGGTGTCAGTAGACCACGTCATTTCATAGAAGCGCTTCACACAGATCTTGGTGTTGATACGATTAGAAAGAAGATTACAAAACCACTCGATGGTGTTGGTATAGCTATCCACTACGGTTGTCATCTGCTTCGACCTGGGGACGTTACTGAGATGTCCCCTACAATACTCGATGAGCTCGTAGAGGTCACAGGTGCAAAAGTCATTGAGTATCCATTGTGGAAACAGTGTTGCGGAGCCACTGTACTACCTGTGAACGAGGACTTGGCCATTAGGCTTGCTCGAGACAAGCTTAACTCTATGAAGGAGGCAGGAGCAGTCTTTGCTGCCGTCGTATGTCCTGCATGTTGCAATCAGCTTGACCTACAACAGCTTGGCTTGAAGGAGTCCTATGGTGAGGAGTTCAACATTCCAGTCCTTTTCTATACGCAGATACTAGGTCTTGCAATGGGACTTGATGAGAGTGAGATAGGACTTGAGATGAACAGGGTTTCTGCAATGCCAATTCTACAACATCTATAACTTGGTCTACTGCGTATCCCTTATATCGGGGACATCTTCGAAACTGACCTACACAAGACTATCGGAAGTGAAAATACTGGCTCTGAAGATTGTTGTTCCTGTCAAGCAGGTGCCTGAAGTTGCTGAGGTACAAATCAATGAAGAAACTGGTACACTCATTCGAGATGGTGTACCAAGTATTTTGAACCCCTTTGACGAATACGCAGTAGAAGCAGCTATACAACTCAAGGAAAAATATGGTGGTGAGGTGACTGTCCTCACAATGGGCCCACCACAAGCTAAAGACGCATTGCTCAAGGCGTTAGCCATGGGGGCCGATAAAGCAATTCATATGACTGATCGAGCCTTTGCTGGAGCGGACACCTGGGTCACTGCGCTCACGCTCGCTCAACAGATTAAGAAAATGGAGTTTGATTTAGTCATCTGCGGCAAACAAGCCATCGATGGAGATACAGCCCAAGTCGGTCCAGAAATGGCCGAGATTCTGAGTGTTCCCCAGATATGCTATATCCGCCATCTCGAGTTGAGTGATGATGAGAAGTTCGTCATAGCTCATAGAGAAACAGATGATGGATATGATGTTGTGAGGGCTAAATTACCTGTTCTACTCACCGCCACAAAAGGTCTGAACGAACCTCGTCTCCCAAACATAATGGGTATTATGCAAGCCAAGAAGAAACCACTTGAAGAGGTCAATGCAGAAACTCTTGGGTATGATGTAGAAAAACTTGGACTAAAGGGGTCACCAACTCAAGTGAGAAAGGTTTTCCCTCCTGAGAAGAAGAAGGGTGGAATCAAGATAGAAGCAGAAGACCCGAAAGCGGCAGCAAAGCAGCTTGTTGAATTTCTCGCAAAAAAGGGGGTAATCTAGAATGAGTCTACATTATGATAGAGATACATGCACCGGGTGCATGCTATGCCCTAAGGTCTGCAACTTTGGTGCCATCGAGAAGGACGATGACAAAGTAAAGTTTGACCTTGACAAGTGTGTGCTTTGTGGCTCTTGCGAAGAAGTCTGCCCCGTTGATGCAATCAAGATTGAACGGAAAGCAATCGACAAAGAAACCATTGCTCATTACAAAGACGTGTGGGTCTGGTGTGAAACCAGTGAAGGTCATATGAAGGGTGTCGCATTGGAGCTTGTCACAAAAGGTCGAGAACTAGCTGACAAACTCGGTGAGAATCTAGTCGCAGTTCTGATTGGACACGAGATAGAGTCCCATGCTGAAACGCTCATCCATTATGGTGCAGACAAGGTTCTTGTCGTGGATGAGAAGGTCTTCGAGCACTACACAACTGATGCCTATACTATCGCATTGAACACGCTAATTGCTCCACGAAAACCTGCAGTTGTTCTATATGGAGCTACTAGCAATGGACGTGACCTGGCCCCCCGTGTCGCTGCTCGGTTAGCACTCGGACTCACAGCTGACTGCACGGGGCTTGATATTGATGATGACCGTCAGCTTGTACAGACTCGACCTGCTTTTGGCGGGAACATCATGGCTGAGATTCTCTCACCATACACTCGTCCACAGATGGCCACAGTCCGACCAAACGTGTTCAAACCAGGAGAACCTGACCCATCCCGAAAGGGTGAGATTGAGAAGATAGAGATGACCATCAGTCCGGTACAAATCAGGACGAGAGTTCTGGAAACAGTCAATGAAATAGTTGAGGGAATGTTGTCGGTTGAGGAAGCCGATGCTATTGTCAGTAGTGGGCGCGGCATAAAGGACCCCTCAAACCTCGAACTTTCAAAACAACTTGCAGACTTGCTAGGCGCAGCTGTTGGGGGCTCACGACCGATAGTTGATCTTGGATGGCTTCCGCCATCACAGCAGGTCGGTCAGTCAGGCAGGACAGTCTGTCCAACTCTCTACATTGCTCTGGGAATCTCAGGGGCGATTCAGCATCTTGCCGGGTGTGGATCTGCCCAGTATATAGTGGCTATAAATAAAGATCCAGAGGCTCCAATCTTTGAGGTTGCAGACTTTGGTATTGTGGGGGACCTCTTCGCACTGGTCCCTGAGATTATTGAAGAAATAAAGAAGCTAAAAGCAAGTAGATAGGGGTGACACCTCTATCTTTCAATTATTATTCTACATCTATTTGTTTGATTCCCAAAAATGTCTTCAAATAGTCTACATAATGAGATAGGTCGTGTGTAAAAAGAACGGACCTGTCTAAGACAACATAGTCTTCTGCCGTATGGTCTTCTGGTAGAATATAATTTGGAAGGTACGCAATTTGTAAATCATTCCCTCTCAAGTCAATTCTTGGAAGACTACGTGTCCTTCTAAATGTGGGAAACATATCAAGCCTTAGAGCTAGTAGGAATTTGTTATTGCTCAGATCGAGATACTCCAGATTCTTACACCCATCAAGTTGCTGTAGATCAAGAGCTTGTGTTTTATCAATTCTCGTATAGATGTCCCTGTATCTGTTGGGTAGAGGGTAGGGAGAGAGTAGACTTCCATTGGACAGGTCCAGACTTGTTAGTGTTCCTGATGAGAAAAGATGTATTCCAATCACTCCACGAACACGAAGTGTTGATAATGCAGGACATCGCTCCAGAAACCGCAGGTCAATGAAATCCATATCATCACACAGAATCTCTATCTGTTCCAATTGAGGATATTCCCTCAATGGTCTCAAAGATATCTCTTCTCCAACAGGCAGATGTATCAATGTTAATTGTCTGATGTTCCTTGGAAGTAATGATAAGTCAGTCCCTCTAAGATGTTCATTTACTATCCCTGAACTTTCCCGTTTCTGTTCTATACAGACTGATGTTATCTCAGTATTGTCGGACAATTGACGAAGCTCTGTTGGGAATGAAGGAGATTCTACATTTAGGTCTCTATGGCTCATTTCATGATGACTCCTTATTATATCCATATCGAATTGTTGTCATTCAAGAAAGACCACCACAGTATTAGAACCACTAGCACTATATACACTACTTTCCTTATTCCCCTTTCTGATACTCTTCGAGAT
>JBHLOX010000192.1:0-4263 GCA_048940045.1 Promethearchaeota archaeon | reverse complement strand
TTCTTCTCACGTGCCACTAACTTAGCCATTTTCTTCCTTCTAATCATGGCAAGTTCAGTGTCATCATCGCTCAGTTTGAATACCTCACTGTTTTGCCCTTTCCGATTGCAGTTAAAGATAACGATACAGCGAGGGTTGGTTTTTTAACACTCAAGTAGCATCTTGATACAGATAATTTGGATGTGAAAACTGGTTGGCAACCGAAGGTAGATGTACTTGGCTGGGTGCAACTGAAGATGAAAAGCCCTACTGTAGACTCAGAGGACAGAAAATCACTCAGGCAGAGGTTGCTTCTAAGTGCATGAAACCTGAGCTTTCAACAATTTGTATTGATGCATATAGCTCGCTTGCGAGAGGACAAGATGCTCTTGATTCAAACAGTACGGATGCCTTCCCTTGGTTGATCGAATCCGCGACTCAGTTTGAGAATCTTGGAGAAACTGACAATGCAATTCATGCCTTGGTGAAAGCCATCGACTTCGCAAACAAGACTGACTTAGTTGAAAAGGCATACGACCTATTCCGTACTGCACGAGGTATGTATGAAGAAGGAGTCGCAGATAAGAATCCGGCGCTAAATGATGTCGAAGTAAAAAAGGAACTAGTGAAAGCAGGAGAAGACTTAATCGACAAGGGTGAGAAGATTGCTGAGTATGCCCCCACAACGGAGATGCAGGCAGAGATTAAGGCTGCTGTCTTGGGGGGAGTAACGCTGAAGAAAACCGATCCAAAGGGAGAATCTAAGGATTTGATTATCAGCCATGGTAGGTCTTTGTATACAAAGAAGGCGGAGGAATACAAAGATGGTGCTGCGTCTTACATCAAATCAGGCATGATCAAGAATGCAGTCACGCTTGCATGCATGGGAGCACTTGCAGATCTTATGTTAGGAAAACCCAAGGAAGGTATGGCATATCTTACTAAAATTGCTGCGGATTCTGGGGAAACCCAAACATTTCAGGAACACCCTTGTTTTGAATGGACCAAAGTGGTCTTCAAGGTCTTAATCAATCGTGACCAAGAACTCATGATAACAGCAAACAAGCTCTTCCTAGAGATTCCTTGGTCCTTCAAAGATGATAGGGAGTTCGCACGCAGAGTTCTTGAATCAGTTGAAAGAACAATCAGTGCTTGATTCTTAAACGAGCAATAAAGAACCCACCAGTATTATGTCTATGTGGGAACAGCCTCGTCACCATTTCTGAACAGTCGAACCCAGAGTACCCTCGACAACCATAATCAAGTGGTTGTAGGAGCTCAACTTTATGATGTTGCATTGCTGAGTCTATCTGAGACTCTCCCTCATGGGGAAGAATAGAGCAAGTCGAAAAGACAATTTCTGTTCCGGGTTTATCTGCATAGTTAGTCAGTATTGCATCAAGAATTTTGTTCTGAACAGTCATTAGAGCGAACAATGTATCCTTGTTCAGCCTCCATTTGAATGATGGATAGGTCTGAAGTATACCAGTAGATGTGCAAGGGGCATCGATCAAAATCTTGTCAGCATCGTGAACCTCTGGTTTAGTTGCATCAGATTGCATCCATTCTATACTGTCAGCATTGAATCGTTTGGATTGCTCTATGGCTGTTTCAACCCGATTCTTATACACATCGCTGGCAACAATTTGTCCTTCACCCATCATCCTCTCTGCAATGAGTTGTGTTTTCATTCCCGGTGCTGCACAAGCATCCCAAATCTTCTCACTAGGTTGAGGATTGAGGGCATTGACTACTAAGACACTGCCTTTGTCTTGGAGTATCACTCGACCTTCTTTGAACAGCTTTGAGGAAACAATTGCATCGATTCCGTGAACCACTTGAGAGACCTCAGGTATTTCGGAATCCTGTTGCAGCTTCACATGGTCCAATGATTCCAAAACTGACTCAGATTCGTCATAAAGCCGATTGGGACGGATGTAGTAAATCCGACCTTGGTTATTCGCATTCAATAGTTGAATTGTTTCATCGCGATTGAGATTTTCTAAGAGCGTATTCACCATGAATGTTGGATGCGAGAATTTCAGACTCAAACGATTAATCTCAGGCATTCCTTTGATTGATTCATCCAGATTGAACCTGATAGCGTCACTGAATTCATCCAGATATTTTAACTCAATCTCCGGGTAGGAAGAGAGTATAGCAGATAGTTCAGTTTGAAGCCATTTGAAATCAAATAACGCAAGTCTGAGGATACTGCGGTCTCGTATGCTCATCCCGTGAAGCCTTTTCCTCTTGAATGATCTTGAGAGTATGAAGTCAATCGTATTCCGATATCTTACCACAGAAAGAGCCAATGTGTGCGTTTGTGCTTGAGTCATATACGAATCAGGAGAGGTCGTTTGCATCTGGCGGAGTAGTGTTCTCATTGAAGTTGCTGACTCTTCGAACTTGACTAACGCCTTGATAATCTCAGCTCTAGATACGTCTACTTGACTCATGACAAATGAACCAATAGCTCAATCCTGTTCAATCTTGTTGTTTGATTGGTGGCATGACATTGGCATAACCATCCATTACTACAACACCATCATTATTGTAAACATCAAACTTGAGTCGGCAAAGGTTGCTTTCTGGAACCTTTTCAGTCACCTCAACAACTGCTTTTATCTCATCTCCGGGATAGACTGGAGCTTTGAAATTTACCTTCATGTTAAATGCAAGGGTGCCTAATCCAGGAAGTTGAGTCCCAATCACTCTCGCTACCAGTGCACCGCCAATCGGACCATGAGCAATTCGTCTGCCAAACATAGTTGTCGCTGCGTACTCATCATCCATGTGAAGCGCGTTATAATCACCAGACATCTGAGCGTACAAATCAATATGTTCATCTGACACAATCATCGTTGATTCTGCTTTTTCTCCAACCTCAATTTCATCCAGGCTTTTTCCAAGTTCTAACTTGGATTCTGTAGGCGCCCCCTTTGCTTCACTTAGCTTGCCTATAGGTTTGGATACACCTCGGAAAATTTCTGGTGTGAATCGGAACATTCTCACGAATTTTATCAACAACTCCATATCATCAGTGTCAATTGCGACCTTTTCGGTCATCATGGCCTGCATCGCATCGAGCTTACCAAGCAGAATATCACGCCAAGTTGCTGAATCGGTCTTTACAGTCATCTTTGGATTCTCGATGGTTCCCTTTTCAATACCACATTTCTGATTCTCGATTTTCAACAACCAAGAGTCTGTATCTTCAAATGAAAAACGAATTGTAGCTGACACTCCCACAGCACGATTCGGACGAAATCCATTTGGTATTGAGGCCATCAATGTTTCAAAATCAATGGTTTCCACTTCAGTCAGAATATCAGCTGCAGAGTCTCGTCGACTCTCTATGTAGACCTCCCTCTGAATGAGGAAGCGAAGGACTTCGGATGTTCCACCACCTATCGTTCCCAGACGAGCATCTCGATAAAATTCTTCGAGAGGATAGAAATCTTTCACGTATCCAGCTCCACCGCAGATCTGGATTGCCATATCACAGCACTCCACTGAAACCTCGGTTGCATAGAGCTTTGCAATTGTGGCTTCTTTTGTACAAGGCATTTCATTTTGTATCATCCTTGCAACGGAGATCAGTAGTAGCCGTGCAGCGCGCATTTTCACAGCCATATCAGCAATCTTGAATGAAACACCTTCAAATCGAGAGATTGGTCGACCGAATTGCTCACGTTCTTGAGAGTAATCAACCGCAATATCAAATGGGGTTCTCATACATCCAAGTGCCTCCGCAGCAATCCCCACTCTCTCAGAGTCGAGCTCATTCATCAGGATTAGAAATCCCTGATTCTGTTTTCCAAGGAGGTTCTCTTTTGGAACCTTAATGTTGTTGAAACTCATATGCGTAACATGAACACCCTCTCGACCCATAAGATCAAAGTCTTTCTCAATCTTGAACCCTTTCCATGAGGTTTCGATGATGAAAGCAGACATACCACTTCTACTTTCTACAGTTGAATCTGTGATAGCAAACACAACAATCTGGTCAGCGATGCTGCCGTTTGTGATATACCTCTTTTCACCATTAAGAATCCAACAATCTTCCTTCTTGTCCCACTTTGCATTTGTCACCATTCCAGCAGTATCACTGCCTACTTCTGGTTCTGTTATAGCGAGAGCTCCAATTTTCTCGCCTTTAGCAAGAGGAACTAAATACTTCTCTTTTTGCTCTTCTGTACCAAACCGAAGTATTGGAATCGCAGAAAGTGTGCAACTCGCTCCAAACATCATTGTTGCTGAGGGACAGACTGCTGAGATTTC
>JBHLOX010000047.1:0-17357 GCA_048940045.1 Promethearchaeota archaeon | reverse complement strand
GATGCAAGGACTGAGCAAGCGTTCGTGGAGCTAGTAAATCCACTTGCCCTTGATGTTGTTGAAGCAATGCTCTCCCCCGGTGTGTGGGAGAGATCAAAGGATGTCTTTCCAACAACAGACCTTGCAGACTATGCCAGAAAACTTGACCCAGTCGTTGTCCCAGCACTCTACACAGATATAGGCCTGATACCTGATGCAGGTAGTATGCCCAAGCAGTTACGGACTATGATTGATTATGCAGTGAAGGAGTGTTCCTACGCGGATGTTGGCGAGGAACCAAATGCAGAAAGTGTCTACTATGTACTATCAGGACCCAGACATGTAGCAAAGGCGGAATATGGAATGCATGTCAAAGAATCACTTGACAAATTCATTGCACCTGGAGCTGCAATAACACCTTGCTATGTCCAATATCATGATCAAGATGATTCGAAGTCCAACCTACTCTTGCTTCTAGGATTACCAAAGATACCAGAGCTTGTCCAGATTATCAATGAAGCAACCCAGCTGGTCAACCTACATAGTGGTGCTTCACCACTGAAGCAGGGTTGGTTCATGAGATCAAAGGGTACGACCCGTAAGGAACTTGTCGATGCAATCAACGACTTTCGAGAGTTGTTCAGCTACTACATGACCCCAGGTGAAACAATGGAATAGAATTGGTGGTGACAGATTGTCAGACTCTTCATCATTCCACTACGAAGACCTCATTGATAGGCTACTCCTTATCGTCACACTGAACTCAACGCTAATCCACTTCCTTCTAGGATTACAGGTAGAGGATAGCATAGATCCCGACAGGGTTGACTCACTGAATCAGGGACTACTAAGAACAAGAAAATGGATGGAAGAAGCCACCACAATGAAGGGGATTCCACCATCTACTCAGAACATAATGAGCCTCATTGTCAAACGTCTATCTCAAGTTGAGAGCTTGTTGCCCAAACTATCAGACAAAGCAAAACAGTTGGAGTCTGGGACGGCAACTCAGGAGATTCTCTCGCTTCTTGATGGCAAAGAAGTTCCAGCCAAATCAAAAACACCCGCAGGAACTGCTGCTCAAGTATCAGATACTGAGTTAGTACCTCTCGTAGGTGGTGAACAACCAAAACCAATTGAACCCTACAGAAAGGTCGATGTTGAGGACGACCAATTTGGTCTCATTGGTCAGAGTCAAAGACTTATTCAACAGTACTCAAAGAGATGTCACATTCTACTTCCTACATTCTGGTTGGAGTCACTGAGAGAGATACATCGATACAAATCGGAATCACCATATCTTGGAGACGTGGTTGAACTTCCAGCTAGAATTCTTGTTAAGATTGCCAAGGGTCTATTGACAGAGGCGCCTGGTGCTCGCCTTTTACAGGATCTCATGAAAAATCGTCAGCAGGAGAATTACCTTAACGGGTCTGAGATGGAACGAATCGAGAGAGCCGTTGCAAAATACTTCCAGGGTATTGAACCTGTCCTCAAGGAAGACGAGTTGGATGTCAAAGAGAAAATCTTAGAGGCTCAAACAGCTTTTGATGGATTTGGATGGGGTGGTCCCGAGCTAGAGAAACGAATCATCAAGAGACTGAATCAACAGGTGGAAGAGGCTATTCAGAATGCTGAATCTGGAACAGACCCTGCACGACAGGTCATCCATGCTGAGATAGCAAAGCTGCTATGCAAGCTACAACACGCTCTGTTGGCTGAACCAAGAACAAGAGAAATACTGGCTCAGATGAAGCCTTGATTCGGTTAAGCCCATCTCTAATTCTCTGCACTCGCATGCATAGCCCATATAAGGGATATATGCAACCCAAAGCCAAGACAACGAGGTTGATAGATGACCGGTCTCAAAACAATGCTAGATCCGAAAGTGACTGCAGTAGTTGGTGTTTCAACATCCAATCCTTTCAGTCCAGGTAACGTGATTTTCCGAAAGCTAGCCTTTGAAAATGGACTCCCGACATATCCTATCAATCCCAAGGGAGGAAGCGTTGAGGGTATTCCAGTTCATAAGTCCATCACTGAAGCTCCTGATGATATTGAGCTTGCAGTGATCTCGGTCCCTGCAAAATATGTTCCAGGAGTTCTAACTGAGTGTGGAGAGAAGAAGATACGCTCAGTAATTGTTGTTTCAGGCGGTTTTAGTGAGGTTGGAGAATCAGGTGCTAGTCTTCAAAGCGAGATAGTCGAGATTGCTAACAAATACAATATTACGATGGTGGGGCCAAACTGTATCGGTGTCTTTGTTCCTGATGTATTAGACACATTTTTCCTACCCTCTGAACGTGTTGCACGTCCTAGAAAGGGGAGGGTAGCAATCATTTCCCAAAGTGGGGGTTGGCTCGTTGAGAGGCTGGAGGAATTTGCAGGAAGAGATGTTGGTATAGCTGCCGCAATATCAATTGGCAACTCTGCACAGACCAAGGTAACAGATTTCATTAATCACTTTGGCGGGGATGAACGTGTGGATGTAATCCTAGCCTACATTGAGGGGTTTGGTGTCGATGAGGGTAGAGGTTTCGTAGAAGCTTGTAAGAAGATCGTACCCAAGAAGCCCATTATTGTACTCAAGGGCGGAGAATCCGAAGCAGGTCATCGTGCAACTCAGAGTCACACATCATCACTCGCAGGCGATTATGCAGTTTCCAATGCTGCATTTAATCAACATGGAGTAATTCATGCTGAGGATGAGGACGAGGTCATGGCTTATGCCAAAGTTTTCTCATTCAGACCAAAATACATGCGAGGCCCAAGGATCGGGACATTGACAGTCAGTGGCGGTCACGGAGTTATCGCTAGTGATGAAGCCTCACACTATGGGCTTATAATGCCCCCATTTAGCAAGGAGCAGCAGAAGCAGATGAGAGAGGTCATGACCCCTGCATATCAAGGGATTGCCTCGTTTCGGAATCCCTGCGACCTTACTGGTAGTGCTTCAGATATTGACTACGAAAATGTCCTCGATAAGATGCTTGAATTTGACACAATTGACGCAGCGCTTTTACTCCTCCTACCCTATGCACCAGGGATATCACTTCAAATCGGAGCTAGAGTCGCCAATGTGGCAAAGCGTCATCAGAAGACTGTTGTTGCATACGTTCCAGATCTTGACAAGTATGAGGTCATCATTAGAGGGTTCGAGTTGAACGGGATAGCTGTCGGGGACACAATCGAGGAAGCTGTCCAGATGCTGAATGGTATACGAATACGTTCAATGTATTTACAGCGCATTGGGAAAATCTAGACTAGATACCGCTGGCAACCTTCTGATAGTCGATTTCCAGAGACTTCAGTGATTGAACGAGCTTCCCACTTAGAATGAGTTGCTTTGAGGAAAGTTCCTCAACTTTTTGAGAACCCGTCAGGTACATGGCGACTCGGAGACCCTCGAGGAATCGTTCAAGCTCAACCACGACATCAAGCGATGAACCATAGACTGCCTGTCGAAGCAATGGATGTGCCACTCCAGCAGCAGTGGCTCCCAGAGCCAAAGCTTTGGCAATGTCAAGTCCACTTCGAATACCACCAGTTGCTATGACATCTAGTTCAGTTGAATCAAGAACCATAATCACGCTTAGCGCAGTGGGAATACCCCAATCCCAGAACTCAAGCCCGAGCTGTGCCTTAAGGTCGTCATCCTCCTTCTGAGCCCTGAAGTACTCTACTCCAGCCCAACTGGTTCCACCAACGCCACCAACATCGATTCCGGCAACACCAACCTCTTCAAGGCTCTTCGCCACGTCACCAGAAATTCCAGCTCCTGTTTCTTTAATAATGACTGGAACATCAACTGAGTCAACAATGGCTGCAATACTCTCCAATGCCCCTTCAGAATTGCAATCACCCTCAGGCTGAATTGCTTCTTGAAGTGGATTGAGATGAACAGCGAGAATATCTGCATCAATCATGGAAACTGCATCAGGCGCATCTGAGACATGGGTCGCACCAATGTTCGCGATAACCGGAACTGATGGTGCAGACTCTCTCACAATTGTGAAGGTATCTGCAAGGGATGGATCCTCAACTGCAGCTCGTTGACTGCCCACGCCAATTGGTAGACCAAGTTCTTCTGCTGCACTTGCCAATCTTTGGTTAATACTCTTTGTCTTTGGATGACCTCCAGTCATAGCTGCAATGACTAGTGGAGCACCAGCTCGCAGACCGAAGAAGTTAATGTTGAGGTCAATTCGATCCTTATCTATCTCGGGCAACGCATTGTGAACGAAGTCGATGTCCTCAAACATAGTTGGTCTCTGACATTGAACCTCTTCATCCAAACAGATTTCGATGTGTTCAATCTTCCTTCGTTTGGTCATTGATGACTCCAATGAATCATCGTCCATTTCAGAATCATCGAGTGGTCTTCCTTCAACCATTGCATTACCTCCGACTATCAAGATGATTGAATGAAAGTACAGATAGGAGTTCCGGTCAGCTCCAAATTCATTGGTATGTCTGTTCGTTGCGTGATGCGAAGAGTTTATTCATCGAGTAGACTCACTCGCAAGATAGTGTGGTGTTCATGGCAGAAGAGGAAAAGATCAGAGTCGAAACTCCTGAGGGAGAAGAAAAACCGGAGGAGAAGAAGGGGCTCTTAAGACCCTTACCCACACGCGAAGGACCTAAGCATACAGACAAGGATGGTCGCCCTCAACCCATCGTAAGTTTACTCGGTATTTCTATACCTGAAAAACGGAGGGACCTTTTGATGCTCATCATGATACCTGCGTTAGTTGGCATAATCGATACTACACTATTTTCATATGTTTTCACTCATAGTTTGCCAAACAATGCCACCTATGTCTTCTTCATACCTATCATCATAGCCATCCCAATAGGACTGACTGCCTCTGAGGCTGGGAGTGCTCTTGTTGGTTCATTTCTAGGAGCAGTGTTCTTTTTCATATTCCACATCGCATTTCTGAGCTCGCCTGCTCTGATGATACCGGATCTAGGCCTTGGCACCTTTGTCTTCAATGCTATTGCCCTATCAATAGTGAATTTCATTCTAGTCACAGTCGCGACACTTCTTGGCACAGTTATTGGAGTGATCCTCCATGAATTTCTCTAGATTCATTTATCATGAATCAGATACGATTGCACTCGACATTTGATTTGGTTTATCAGAGCCCAAACCACAGACTTAGATGGTAAAATGCAATCTCTTTCAAAAGGCGGAAATCAATGAGAGGTAAGTTAGTATATCCGTACTCAAACGCACTCTTGGAATACGAGTTCAGAACGGACCATCCTTTAAAACCGGATAGACTGAAGCTGACATATTTACTCTCCCAACAGCTTGGATTAATTGATAAAGTGAAGGAGATCGAACCAACCCTCGCCTCAAGAAATGAGCTTGAATTATTCCATTCGCCTGAGTATATTGACGCAGTCATAGACAGTGGCACGAACAACAATATCCATCCGCAGTATGGTCTCGGAACAGCAGACAATCCTGTGTTTCCTTTGATTCATGAAACTGGTGCGAGATATGTTGGTGCCACACTAGATGCAATGAAAGCAATCATAGATGGAGCATCAAATGCATTTTGTATCTCAGGAGGACTTCACCACGCTCATGAGAGTGCCGCATCAGGATTCTGTATTTACAATGATGTAGTTATAGCAATCAATTTGCTTCAAAAGAAACGAAAATGCAAGGTGTTGTATTTCGATTTTGATGCACACCATGGAGATGGTGTTCAAAACGCATTCTATCGTTCCAAAGATGTATTGACAATTTCAGTTCATCAGACAGGGAAAACACTCTTCCCCGGATCTGGGTTTATCTATGAAACTGGTGGTGTTGAAGGAGTTGGTTATTCTGTCAATATTCCACTGATGCCGGGTGCCGGAACTCCTGAACTTATCCGGGTTCTAGATGACGTTGTTGTACCACTCTTTGAGTCCTTCAAACCAGATCTCTTGATAACTCAACTAGGAGTTGATGGTCACTTCTTAGATCCACTAGCCAATCTTGCATATACTTCGCATGGATTCGAAACCGTGGTTCGAAAATTGAGAGACATGTCAGCTGACCTCTGCGATATCGGTTGGCTAGCCGTGGGTGGAGGAGGATATTATCCTGTCAATGTCGCCAGATTATGGACACTGTTTCTTGCTACTATGCTTGGTGAAGATGTGCCAAGGAGAATGCCTGACGAGTTCTTGGAAGTATGCACAGAGATGGGATACCGAAACCATCCAGAACTCATTAGAGATGAAGACGAAGTCGTGCAGATGTACTACTCACGAGAAGATGTTTCGTTGGACCTTGATAGAACACTCAGAAGAGTGAACGAACTTGTGTTCCCCTATCATGGTCTTTAGTGTCTAGTCTGCGTTATCAACCAACAGTGACACATCGATCCACTTTCTTATCATCTTGACAACCAAATCAGATGCAGCAGCCATAATCACTGAGTCAGCATCTTCGCTTAACAGTGATGATGGATCAACTCCAGATTTAGCGACCCTGAGTAGAGAGGGATAGCATAGAAACCCTAGACCTTCAACAATGTCCGGATTATTAGAACCAAAAATCTTCAGCTTGGGTCCAAGTACTTCATGAGGCGACACCTTAGGATCACTATCACAAATCGCAATGAGTGTGTCATTATCTGCAATAACAACAACATCAGGTTCAACACATTCGTCGTAGACTGTGGTCTGTCCTCTGTCGAATACAATCGAGTACTCATCGTCGGTGTCTGATGTCCTTAGACAGATAGTAAGGTTTCTAAAAGAATCTGTGACAGAGTTCATAAGATCTTCAAAATCCTTCTCAGTCATTTTATGTAGAACCTGAGCCTTCTCAATGCCCACATTGAGAGCTGCTCTACAACCGTCAACCACAGGACCCAGATACTCCATGAGCATGAATTGATTGGTGTTGATGTTTTGAGAGATATGACGAAGGCTTTTACCCAGACTTTTTAGTTGTTCAACATCAGTCAAAGGATTCAACTCATGCAGGAGTACTCATTGTTGCATATAGAGGTGCTGCTGTTCCTTGGTATTCATAACACATTCATAGAAAAGTGACTTAGTTAACCAAGAAAGGGGCGTATAATGACCACAGATATACACACTCATCTAGGTATGGGTCAGACCGAAGTAGGAGAAGTAACCTTTGACAACCTAGAAGAACATGTCGACATACTGGTTTCAAGGATGGACACCTTCGGTATTGCTAGATCTGTCCTTACACCCCATGAACCAACTATTAGCACAGAGCTCTATCTACAAGCTGCTGAGATTTATCCAGACCGTTTGTTTTCAGCATGCTCAATTCTTCCTAGACCCGTTGACATCGCGAAAAAGAAACTTCATGATTATATTGACCGAGGTTGTAGGGCTCTGGTCCTAGATGGACAAACGTACTACCCCCACGATTCTGTTGTCGAAGCATTAGTGAACGAGGCTGTCAAGAAGGAGCTGCCTGTATACCTACACAATGAGATAATGACAGGTGATACAATCAGCTTTCTAGATAGGATCTCTACTCTCCATTCAGAAGGTAAGTTCGTTGTTCTGAGTATGGGAGGTCTCTTCGGGTTTCCTCAGATAATTCCGTTGATGTCTCGTCCAAACATCTGGTTAGAGCTATCAACAACTTTTGTCAAACTCGTTGAATCCCCACTTCGTGTCTTTCTAGATGCAGTTGTTCAAGATTTTGGGGTACGTAAACTTGTGTTCGGTTCAGGGTATCATAGTCTTTATCCAGATTTGATGGCTGCACTTAATATGATCGACCTCAACATTGAAACAAGTAGGT
This sequence comes from Promethearchaeota archaeon, assembly GCA_048940045.1. Lineage (GTDB taxonomy): Archaea > Asgardarchaeota > Thorarchaeia > Thorarchaeales > Thorarchaeaceae > SMTZ1-45. The sequence continues at coordinate 9,583 of JBHLOX010000047.1, read as the reverse complement.
TGATTATGAAGGAAAATGCATGGGTAATCTTAGGATTGGCGTTTTATTGATTAATCGGAAAAGACTCTCCCTATGGATTATCCACCTAACATTGTTTGGTGCAAAAGTAACTCAATATCTTCAGCATGGGGTAGACCTACAATCTTTGAGTTACCAACTAGAATCATCGGTACTGCTATGATACTGAGTGCCTCAACAATGTCTGGTCTTTCTTCAACAGAGGTTTCGACGACTTCAACAGGTATGTCAAAATTCTGGAACTTGCTTGCTGCCTTCCGAGCCGCCACAACCGCCTCAGCGCAGAAAGTGCATGATGTACTTGTGAAGACATTAATCTTGAGAGTTCTTGACACATCGAAAAACGCGTCCAACATTTCATAGTTTGTGAGTTGGTTGTTCCGCATCATTTTCTAACACTCCATAGGAAATCTGCAAAGGCGCTGTACTGACAAGCCTACTCGGCAAATACTGGTGGCTTGAGGCGAACATGTTCTGTTACAGAGTCTATAGATTTCAAGGGAATTGCTTCCCAAGCTTTCTTCTTCTCTGATTCATTTCCGCGTTCGACTATCACAAGGGGGCCGTTGGTTTCGTCAAACCATACCTTCTTGACCCTGCCCAAAGGGAATCCCCTGAAATCCGTCACAATCTTGCCTTTAAGCAGCCATTTCATATCTTCGCTTTCCATATTCCTCAACAGGATGACTGAGACATGGACATAGAAGAGCGTGTGTACTACGTGGACTATTCTAGCGTAACACTGACTTGGGTTGAAAATCTACCTAGTGAAAATAGATCAGTCCCTTGGATGAGTCTCTTCTTCCTCCCCTTCCTCATAACCCCAATCAACAATTGTATCAGAGTCTGTGGGTAGAAATACTCCCGGCATGAAGTATCCACCAATCCCCATCACAAGACCTAGTATGTTCATTATTGCCCCTACACCGACGAATAGTCTTGAGTCACTTGCCTGCTCAAAACCAATATCGATTCTAACAGCCCCTTCAATTTTATCAAAGGTTATCGTGTAGTTACCTGGAGGAATATCCACAACTAAAAAATCCTCCAAGAACACCTCATCGTTTGTTTCCACTTGGTTGCTTTCATCAAGCGTTATATTGATGATATAAATGTCAAGTGTTGTGTTTTCCATTAAGACAATTCCAATATTTACAACAGATGAGTTTCCCTTTCTAAAACTAACCGAGATTTCGAGTTGTGGGTAGTATCCTTCTTGGTCTAATATGGAAAATGTCCGTTTCTCATTCTCGATTACTGCAAAGTTATTGAAGTGGTAGGGCGCCATCAATACTATTGCAGCTCCGATTATTATGACTGCGGTGCCACCGAAGTAGAGAAATGCTTTCTTGCTTAACCAGACACTACCCATTGATTTCGACCAAAGCTAAAGCTCATTTCATAGAATATAGATGTAACGACCTGTGTAATGGATGAAGAGGTTACTTGAAGATGACTGATTTCATCAAACTTGCAGAAGTACTCGATACAATAAGCAGGACAAGCAAGAGAACCGAGAAAATTACAGTTGCAGCGGAGTTCCTTAAAAAAGTGGATATAGATGAAATCAGTAGAGCAGCTCTGTTTTTGGGTGGCAATGTGTTTGCTGAGAGTGATCAACGAACCCTCAATATTTCATGGAAAGGATTGTTGAATGCCCTCAAGAAAGTTGTCGATATAGATGACAAGGCACTTTCAGAGGCGTATGAGGGTGATACTGGCGAAGCAATAGCCAAAGTCCTAGAGAGCACGAAGGAGTCACGTCAGTCATCTCTGTTCTCGGAAGCTCTGTCAATCAAATCAGTAGCTCAGACTCTAGATAGAATTGCAGATGTTCAAGGCAAGGGATCTATAAAAGAAAAGCAGTCATTACTCACCAGCCTTTTCATGGAGGCATCACCTAGAGAGGCAAGATATCTTACCGCGATTGTTCTTGAGGATATGAGGACAGGACTCTCAGAAGGCTTGCTTGTTGATGTTATTGCAAGATCATTTGATGTAGATTCCTCACTTGTAAGAAGAGCTTGGAGCTTCAATGGTGATCTTGGAACGGTAGCACAACTAGCCGCTGAGGGAGGAGCAAAGTCATTACAGTCTGTTTCGATTCAGATCATGCGTGGTGTCAAACCAATGCTTGCAAGTCCTGTTCAGGATATTGAATTACTCTTTGAGAGTCAACCTGGGTTATACACTTTTGAACTGAAATTGGATGGAGCAAGAGTTCAGATCCACAAGTCAGGAAACGAAGTCCGGATATTCTCAAGGAGATTAAGCGATGTCACAGAAGGATTGCCTGATATTATAGAGATTGTGAGAGAAAAGGTAGATGCACACACTGCAATACTTGATGGCGAAGTCTTGGCAGTTGATGATGAAGGAAAACCATTTCCGTTTCAAGTAGTAATGAGACGATTTGGTCGAACTCGTGACATTGACAGTGCCTTCAAAGATACACGCCTGAAGCTAGTCCTTTTTGATGTCTTGTTAATAGATGAAGTCCAGTTAGTCGATGCGCCTTATGCAGAAAGACGTAGACGACTTGAAGAAATTGTTCAGGGTGATTTATTGGTTGAAAAGATTGAATCTAAAGATGCTCAGTCAGCCCTGGAATTTTTCAAGAAGAGTCAAAAGTTAGGACATGAGGGCCTAGTTGCAAAGAAACCAGATTCGACTTATACGCCAGGGGCAAGAGGGAAACAGTGGTTCAAGATAAAACACACTCTCGATACATTAGACTTGGTCATTGTTGCAGCAGAGTGGGGACATGGTAGACGGAAGGATTGGTTATCGGATTATCATTTGGCTGTTCGTGATGAGGAAACAGGAGAGTTCTTTGTCGTAGGAAAGACATACAAGGGATTTACAGATATGGAGTTTGAGGAGATAACGAAAAGGCTTCTTGATCTAAAGATTGCTTCGCAAAGAAATATAGTTCATGTTAGACCAGAAATCGTGGTAGAAGTCATTGCTTCAGAGATACAAGAGAGCCCTACATATGAGTCAGGAATGGCATTGCGTTTCGCGCGAATCAACTGCATTCGTGATGATAAAGGACCAATGGATGTATTGACACTAGCAGAGTTGAGAGAGGTGTACAAGAAACAGTTTCGCTTCAAGGCTCGTTAAAACCAGTTTATATACTATATAACAAATACTGGACTATGGAGATATCTGATATTTGTTGGATATCGGGGGGACATTTGTAATTGAGGGCGAAAAGCAAATCTCAGACACTATCAAGACTAATCCCGAAATTTCACTTCTGCTCAGTTCCTATTTTTCGGGAGAGCCCATTGATTAACTGGACATACACAGACGCAGTGTTGTTCACAGCATATGATGTGCATCGTTCTCATGATTTCTGGTTGGACAAGGTAGTGAGCTCTGGTAACACATTGAAGGAGGCACTTGTTGAACTTGGATTTCCAAATACAAACTCGCTTGTAATCGACACTGGTGTTTTTGAGATGGAAGCGAAAAAAGCAGGGATATCTCAGGATCTCGGAATTGATGTGGATATCGAGCTCAACAACAGTCAGATATTCGAAGCTTATGAGCTGTCAGGTGCTGACTTCTTTGTTTCACCGGATGAGATCATTCTATCCCGCGATCGACCTGAAATCGTTGATAGGAAGATAAACATCATCAAGAATAATCTTCTTGATCTTCTAGAGATCGTTCCCTCGTCCAAAATAATCGCAGTAATTCAAGGCCATGAGAAGAGAATAGTTGATGGTCTTCTAGAGTTCTACCGAAACAACGGGATTGAGTATTTCGCTGTTGGGGGGGTGATTCCGTTATATCATCATGACAAGGATTGTTTACGAAAGCACCTTACGTATGTAAGAAATTGTGTGAAGGAAGACTGGTTACACATTTTTGGTCTGCCGCAGTTGTCTCTGCTCTCTTATTATCTTCAGGATGTACAAGTTGATAGTGTTGACACATCAACAATAACCTACCTTACTGCAAGAAGGAGATACCTAATCGGTTTAAAGCCAGAACCAGTAAGACTGGCTCAATTCAAAGATTGTGATTGTCCAGGTTGCAGTGTTCTGTCAAAGAAGATGTCAACACGAAGTCCACAGTTTTTTGCTAATCTTTACATTCACAATATCGTGACAGCTACTAGAGAGAGCCTTAAGAAAGGTACGTCGAAAAACAGGAAATTGGATAGTCCGAGAAAGAAGGAGCCTAAGAGAGAGAGAACCTACAGCAAAGACAAGAAAATTGATAGTCACAAAGAGGATTGGATGACAGCTGAAGATGCACTAAGGTCTATGAATTAAGAATAATATTCGCAACGAAGTACACTAACCGTAGCGTTTATAGGTACAACCTGTCGGGAGTGGGACCATACCCAATGGGAGTCCTCTGCTATGTGGCTAGAGATAATGTCGATTCCATTCGCAATAGTGGTGATAGTGTTCTTTGTCTTCTGGATTGTCCATGAAGGATCGCGATGGCAGAAGCATCCGCAACTTGGCGTTTTTGCGAGATTTATCCAAGCAACTCCAAAAAGAGGATTCTTTACATTCTTCATATTGTTTCTACTATTGATTCCTGCGTCGCTTGTCATGATGTCAGGTATGTGGTGGGACGCCCTGGCATCTACAGTTGGACCTCAGAAGGTTGATGTTGTCAACATTATGTTGATTTTGTTCCTTGTGATGGCATTTGCATTTCCGGTCATGTATGGTTCGCTCGGTGTCTGGCGTAATGCAAGACGCGCTGAGGCTGAAATGAAAGTAAGACCAGTTTAGATGAGTGGTGCGTAGTCCTATGAAATGGGCTATCATCCCACATTGTTCGACCACGATAGGTTGAGGAAGAATGACCTTTTCAAAACTCACTGACGATATCTTTGTTGTCATAGGAGGTTCGTTCCCAAAATGCAATACCGTAGTGGTAATTGCTGATGAATTGGTTGTGATAGATCCCGGATGTCCGGTTGAGGATCTCAGGAGATTCTTAATGACCCAAGATATAGTCCTGAATGATATAGACACTATCATTCTGACCCACATTCATCCAGACCATATCACGCACACGATGAGACTCAACCGACTTTCGAACTGTCGTATAGCTGCCAATGAGATCACCGCACCTCTGTTCAACGAGAAAGAGGAAATGAAACGTTTCCTTGGTTTTGACAAATCGAATCCTGTGAGAAAACTGTGGGAGCAGCTTGTTGATGAAAAGATGTTTGGTGCTTTTGACGAGGGGAAGGTTGATGAAGTGTTAAGGGATGGAGACAAGTTCAGTCTTGGAAATGTCACCTTGAGGACACTCTACACACCCGGTCACCTACCAGATCATATGTGTATTGAATTTCTTGAACCGAACTTGATTTTCACTTCGGACATCGACCTCACAGAATTTGGTCCATATTATGGTCATCCAAATTCATCGATTCCTGATTTCAAGTATTCAATACAGAAAATCAAACAAAGTGACTACTCGGGACTTATCAGTGGACACCTGAGAGAGCCGTTTGTTGTTGATTACAAGGATCGACTTACTGCATACTATCGACAGATTGAGATTCGAGAAGACTTGGTACTCACAGCCATTCTCGAAGGTGCGAAATCAGTTCCTGAGATCACAATGAACCCCATCATCTATCCTTCACTTACTCATCCAGTCTATATGCAATTTGAAAGATGGATGGTCGAGCAGCACGTAGCATCTCTAGTTGCTGGGGGATTTGTTGAGGAGGTGAGAGGGAATCTTTCTCCCATCTAGAGGATAATCAGTGCTTCCATCGGTATAGGGGCAAGAGACAACCATGCTTCTAGAACCAGATATGGAATTATGATTGCAATTAAAGCCTCAAGAATGTATGAGTTAAAATAGAGTGATGGAAGAAGAAACCCTTTCCCTCTTCGATAGTCGGTCCATTCTTGACCAAACTGTTTCTCAAGATGCATCTCTTCAGCCCAAGCGATCACGACATATGCACACAACATCAAGACCCAGAGAATTCTCGTTTCGTTTGCTGTGAGCCATCCCATTCCAAAGGTATACTGTAGAATCCAGATACTCTGGTAAGTCATTACCAGTGTTAAGATTATCAGACTGAAGTATTGTGGGTGTCGACACAACCGATAAGGACCACTTGTGACAAGCCCCTTTGATTTTTCTCTCCAGAGATGGACCACGGAATACAGCAAGAGAAGAAGACCAAAACCAGTAATTGCGACTACCTGCAAAGTTCCCATACGTGTAAGATCCGGAAAAGGAAGAGGGGCTGTGGCAGCGTTTTGCCACATCAACACAAGATAGATGATGAAAGGAACAGTCATGAGACCACTCCATGCTCCCAGAGGAGGGAGTGATGCAGCTAATGGAAGCAGGTAACCTATAATGCCAGTCAACCTAAGTTTCAATCTCTCAAGTAAACTCTTCTCTTCCAAACTCACACACTATTCCACCAATTTGTGAATCATTAAGTTGGAATACTTATGTAGGGTGTGGTCCAAGCACAACTGATTGAATTCGAATGAGGAAGAGCTATGCTACAGATAAGTGGTGGAAAACCTGAAGCAGGACTTCCAGTATGGAGACTGAATCAGATACTCCTGATTCTGCAGCTCAGATTAGAGTCCATCATGAATGATAAAGAACGAGAGTCTGGCGTCCCTTTTTCATGGAGTGTCTTACATATGCACACAACAACTCAATTGGCAAAACTCATTGCCATCAAAAGGGGATGTGATATTGAACTCGCGGCAATGATTGCTGCGTTTCATGATGTATATTCACTACATACTGGGAAATGGGAAGATCATGGAAAGAGAGCAGAGCCTTATGTCAAAGAGATTGTTGCAGAGTATAATGAGGTTTGGGGAGACCAGCTAGGTATAATTACTGAGTCGGAGGTCAAGCATATCATCAAAGCAATAAGGGATCACACTGACAAAGAGAAAATCGCAAAAAATCAATATGCAGAACTATTGAAAGATGTCGATTGTCTTGACGCATATCTTCACGGATTTGAGCCAAAGGACTCTCGTCTGGACAGGGTGTCGAAGGTCTTCTCAGAGCTTGGATTCTCAAAAGAAGAGAATGAGTTCGTCTTGTAGACATCAAAGGTCGAGTTCCATTTGGATATGTTGAGTTTCTGGTTGTGCTTCCCCCAAATTATCAAATGGTACTTCAATGAATCCAGCTGATCGATAAAGCTGAATTGCGTATGGGAAATGTTCGGAAGTATCAAGACGAAGTTTCTTGAAACTGAATTCTTTCCCCTTTGAGATGAGTAGGTCAAGCATTTCCGTTCCTAATCCTCTACCCCGATATGATGAATGGATGAACATGCGTTTTATTTCTCCAACACCTGGAACTAGTTCTTGTACTGCTCCCATTCCTACAATCTTTCCTTGGTCCTCAATCAAAAGGATGATACCCAAGGGAGGCTCGAGTTCGACAAAATCCTCAAGGAAACTTGAAACATACTCCTCGATTGTATTTCCCAGAACCTTCTCAAAATCGAGATTCAATGCTCTACGAAATCTTTCAGCAACCCATGTTACATACTCTACATTCAATCGGTACAAGTCAGACTCGTGGATTTCACGATTAAACTCGATAATCGTCACCAAATATGAACTCTCCAAAAACTGTCTAATAACAATAGTTAAAATTCTTTTCACGACCCTTTTCGTCAGGGGTCATCTTGACAAGGACTGATAATTCGAGAAAGAACAGACTATCGCAAGAGAAGAGTCCATATCTCCTTCAGCATAAAGAAAATCCTGTTGACTGGTATCCTTGGGGCGATGAGGCTTTTGACAAGGCAAAACGCGAGGATAAACCTGTATTCCTTAGTATAGGTTATAGCACATGTCATTGGTGTCATGTTATGGCTCATGAGTCATTCGAGGATGATGAAGTTGCTCGTTTGATGAATGATACGTTCGTGAATATCAAGGTGGACAGGGAAGAGAGACCTGACATTGATGGAGTGTATATGGAAGTCGCCCAGATGATGACTGGTCGAGGTGGTTGGCCACTTACAATCATCATGACCTCTGACAAGAAACCATTCTTCGCAGCAACATACATTCCCAAAGAAAGTAGATACAATATGCTAGGAATGAAAGACTTGGTACCACGTATCAAGGATTTGTGGGAAACTGACCAAGCTAACATTGGTGATGTGATCGGTCGAATCGAAGAGGCACTGTCCGAGTCCAACACTGCTGGTGAACAGAATGATTTCACCCTAGATGATGTTGACTTGGCGTTTTCACATCTATCTCAGAGATTCGACGAGAAGAGAGGCGGATTTGGATCCGCCCCAAAGTTTCCATCACCTCACAACTTGATGTTAATACTCAGGTACTGGAAGAGAACAGGAGATGATTGGGCATTACATATGGTCGAGAAGACCCTGCAGGCGATGAGGTTGGGAGGGATCTGGGACCATATCGGATATGGATTTCACAGATACTCCACAGATGCTGAGTGGTTGTTGCCGCATTTTGAGAAAATGCTCTATGACCAAGCCAGTCTTATGATGGCATACACAGAGGCATATCAAATCACAAAGAATGAGGAATACGCTGAGGTTGTCCGCAACATCTTCGAGTATGTCACTAGGGATTTGGTTGGTCCTGAAGGGGCGTTCTATTCAGCAGAAAATGCAGACTCAGAAGGAGTGGAGGGGAAATTCTATACGTGGACTAAGAGCGGGATTGAAGATGTTCTCAAGGAAGATGTTGCACGAATCTTCTTGCAGATGTACAACATACACGAGGAAGGCAACTTTGAGGATGAAACTACACATAGGAAGATAGGACTCAATATACCACACCTCAGCGAGTCTGATAACATCGATACAGAAATGTCGAGAGGAGAGGTTGAAATCCTCCTTGGAAAAGCTAGAACAGACTTGTTCATTCACAGAGAGCGAAGGGTTCGACCGAGTCTGGATGATAAAATTCTGACTGACTGGAACGGATTCATGATTGCAGCCTTGGCTAAGGCCGCCGTGACCCTCGATGATGAGAAATTCGTGGATGTGGCAGAGAATGCATTGTCCTTCATCCTTGAAAAAATGTTAGATGAGAAGCAGAATCTCTTTCACAGATATAAAGAGGGAGATGTTGCAATTGGTGCATTCCTCGATGATTATGCTTACTTGGTCTGGGCACTAATCGAAATGTATGAAGCAACCTTCAAACCGGAGTATCTTGAACTTGGAAAGAATCTGACTCTAGACCTTCTAGAGAAATTCTGGGATGAGGAGGATGGAGGTTTCTTCTTCACCAGTGTCGATTCAGAGGAACTGCTTGTGAGGAAGAAAGATGCATACGATGGTGCAATGCCTTCAGGAAATTCAGTAGCGGCACTTAACCTGATACGACTTGCAAGATTCCTGGGAGAACCCCTATTCGAAGAGAAAGCAGCTGATACCATCAAAGCGTTCTCCGGAATTTTTCCAAGGGCACCTTCTGGTTTCTCCATGATGCTAAACGCACTGGAGTTTGCTCTGGGAGAGTCGTATGAAATTGTCATTGCTGGAAATCCCTCCAATAAAGATACGAAGCAGATGCTTGAA
>JBHLOX010000046.1:0-17360 GCA_048940045.1 Promethearchaeota archaeon | reverse complement strand
ACAGTTCGTCGATCTATACCAAGGGCATTTCCGAGTGACTTCAATGGAATTCGAATGTCACCACATTTGATAACACCCGGACGCTCAACATGGAAACCATGTTGGACAATTGCTTCAGCCACCCTCAATCTTTGCGGAGACTCACTGAGGTAGTCAACTATAGTACGCCACATGAAAGAGCACCTTGGTCATTACTCAATTAGCTCTTTCTCCATAAGCACTTCGTCTATAAAGCCCTTCGGCATCGAGAAATGTCTCCTCCGAATGCCCACAGTACGATACCCAAGGGAGTCATAGAGGTTCTTGGCAACCTTATTATCATCAAATGTGCTAAGGATGATCTTCGTATAATCTCTTGAGAGCGCGACTGCTTCACCACATAGCATGAGGGACCTGCCGACGCCAACACTACGACAATCTTTCCGCACGATAATTCCAAGTTTAGCTACATGCTGGGAGGCATGCCATTCCTCGGGTTGAAGTGATAAATGTCCAGCATATTCTTCATCAATATAGGCAACAAGGAGGGCTTCTCGTGTGTGTTTTGTTCTCTCAATCCATTGTATCCAATCAGAAACATGTGAGTTCGGTGTGAACGTTGGAAGCCACATATGTTCTTCCACGACATTCTTGAAACCAGAATGCAGATACTTGGCATCACTGACCTTTGCTTCACGAACTGTGATTGATCGACCATCTTTTGATGTGTACTCCCACGTTTGCAAGCACTGCACCGACAGCATGACATTCAGAGCCTACAAAAAGCATTGCGGTCTGACTAAAAACTACTAAACTTCAGGTGTCAGCATTGGAACATCAACTCTCACTCCTGGTCTAGGAAGAGAGCAGGTATACACACGATCGAGCTCGATATAACCCGTCGAATCATCTATCTCTCTGAAGTACCCTTTCAACTGAAACGCCGCAGGTTCAAGGGTCACAAGCGAGATCGCCACACGAGTACCATCCTTAAGCGAAAACCCTCTTCGCTTCTCCTCGCCCCGCTTTATGACAAGTCTGTTGGATGAAACAGGGAGCATTCCAAACTCCGGAAAAGCAACAGGATAGCCATCCTCAGAGATGTAGGCAATAATCTTTACTGCAGCCATCTGTGACATCCGCTTCCTAACGTTCAGGGGCATGTTCCCCTCGGTAGTTTCCTCGACCGGAACTTTTCGTCCTACTAGTTTTGCCTTGATGAATGCAGATAGAACGCCTAACTTGGAGATACAATACTTCTGACTAGCCCAATTTGCTTCTGCCACACCTGCACCTCGAGCATTCGTGTATTGGTTATAACGAAAGAGAGGAGTCTGAGCGATGAACTCGTAATACTCGTCATTGCGGTGGTAGGACTCAAAATCAGCCTTGATCAACCAGCTGTCAAGTTCAGTAGTGAAGACTAGAATGGACATCTGAAAGTTTCCATCATTCACGTTCTTTCTTGACTTGTAGGTCATGAAGTCGCCATAGACCATCGTGTTGTCTTTATAGACGCTCCAGGACATTACAGGAACCACATTTGGCTCTCCCTTAGAATCTTTAGTCACCATGAACTTTGGAGTAAGGAACTCCTTCATGGCTTCCTCAATCTCTTGCGATAGTTCAAATTCAACCACAGGTCTTAACCTCCTGGTTATCCATTTGCTCTGCTATCTTTGAGTTCTTAGTCATTCCAGACCACACAACATTTGGGAGTCCCTCATTACGTGCAACTTGTGCGAGGTGTTCCATGGTTTCCACAGTTATGAGATCGTAGTCTTTGAGAGGATACTCCAGATCAAACAATGCATACTTGTCGATGCACATTCTGTTGAATGCTAGGAGATCATATCGTTCGACATTTGGTAAGTTCTCTAGTATGAAACGAGCGATTGCTCGTATGTTGCCCTCACTATCTGTATGTTCAGGAATAATCGGTGTCCTTATCCAGACTGGTTTGTTGCTTTCAGCAACGATTCGTGCATTTTCTATTACTTTGGCAAGAGGGACTCCTGTGTAATCGATATGCTTGTCTGGATCCATCACCTTCAAGTCATAGAGAACTAAATCAACATACTGTAGGATCTCACGCAGGACCTTCTCACTGCAGTATCCACATGTATCAAGAGCAACGTGGACGCCTTCTTTCTTTAGTCCTTTTGCAATTTCTGTGGCAAATTTAGCTTGGTAAGTGGCTTCACCACCTGATAGAGTCACACCACCACTTGAGGTTTCAAAGAACACCTTGTCTTTTAGAAGCTCTTGCACAAGCTCGTGAGAATACCAGACTTTGCCCATCACTTTCACAGCACCAGTGGGACATGCATCCTCACAAGTACCACAGACCACACATTTCTCTCTGTCAATCTGGAGTCCTTCAGGGGTCAGTTCAAGCGCCCCCTCTGGGCATGCACGTACACATCCTTGATCACCAATGCATTTCACAGCATACCAGACCAAGGTGGCATTGGGATCAATTGTTTCGATATTATGGCACCAAGTACAGGACATTGGACACCCTTTGAAGAAGACAGTAGTTCGTATTCCTGGCCCGTCTTCTGTTGAACACCTTTGTATATTGGTGATGATTCCCGATGTTGTCATCAGAGTGAGTGCTCCGTCCGAGTAATGATTTCTTCCTGTAATTCTCTGCCAACTTGCGTAAAGAATGCATTGTATCCGGTTACACGAACCATGAGATTCGAATACGCGTCAGGATTCCTTTGCGCATCACGAAGTGTATCAGCATCAATGACATTAATTTGGAGGGCAGTTCCACCAACTTCATTGTAAGCCCGAAGCAAGGCCGCAAGTTTCTCAATATGTTCGGGGGTCTTCACCATTGATGGGCTTATTGTGATGGTGTGAGAAGCCCCATTGGGAACGGTCTGGAGGTTTAGCTTCCCAACAGATCGTGCAGACGCAGTGGGTCCATTAGCATCCATTCCTTGAACTGGGCTCACACCACCAGATAGATACTCACCTCTGCGCCTTCCATCAGGCGTTGCTCCAGTTAGAGGAGCAAGTGGTATATAGTAATTCCAAGAGAGGTAGCCTGCACGATATTTGCGACCAGTTTCTGGATTCTCATGCTTAAACACTTCTTCAGACCAAAAGACTGATAGCTCACGAGCAATATCGTCAACATAATCGTCATCATTGCCAAATTTGGGAGCCTTTGAGCGTAGTAAGTGTCTAATTTCTTCGTAGCCCTCATAGTTATTATTGATAGCTAAAAGTAATTCTGCCATATCAATTCGGTTCTCATCAAATACAAACTTCTTCACTGCAGCAACTGAGTCTGCAAGGGTTGCAATCCCCATACCCTCCATAGTACTGAAATTCCATGTAGTTCCACCTTCATTGATATCCTTTCCATTCACAGCACAATCATCCATGATAGTACTGAGATATGGAACAGGTTGATACTTTGCACGTAGAGTATCTGCCATGTTTCCAGCATTGACAAGAAGCTCGACAAGTGCTTCGAGTTGAGTTTTGACTGCATTCATCAAATCATTAAATGTTGTAAACTTCAGTGGATTGCCTGTTCTTGGACCAATCTGCTCACCTGAGGCTGTGTCTTTTCCATCATTTAGCGCAAGCTCAATCGCTTTTGCGAGGTTGATATTAACATCAACAGTGTCTGAGCGATCATTCCCCTGCATCGTGTTCTCAAGACAACCAACAACACCATAATCCCATGCTATCTCCCTAGACATACCTTGCCATACAAGCCCGTCAATGCTGTGTTCATCGAAGTTCATTAAGAATGGAGACCCTTGAGCCCTCGATACCATCTCTGCAACTCTTGTCAGAAAATCTTGAGGCGTATTTTTGTGCAATCGTATGTTTGGTTTGGGTTCGAGAAGGTTCATCTCCTCAATAACATCAAGAGTTAGCCAAGTAAGATCATTAGTGAGATCCTCCCCATTTGGACCACAACCACTCAGTGTTATCAGCTGGCCAAAACCAGAGTTAATACCTTGATTTATGCCTAGACGACCTTGAAAATCATAGACATAGTTATGTTTAATCCAATAACATTGAAGCAGCTCCTTTGCTTCATCTCTTGTTAATCTTCCCTCCTCAATGTCTTTCTTGTAGAAAGGGTACATATACTGATCCCAACGACCATGTGACAGTCCTGCTCCAGGGTATGATTCAGCAGCCATTACAAGCATATGTACAATCCAGAGAGATTGAAGAGCTTCCCAGAACGTTGTGGGAGCTTCCCAAGGAACTCTACTGCATATATCTGCAATTTTCAAGAGCTCTTCTTTTCTTTCAAGATTATGTTCAAGTTTGGCAAGCTCCTTGGCTTTCTTAGAATATCTTAGCCCGACATCTCGGGCAGTTTCACAGCTTAGAATCAGTGCTTCAATAAACTCTCGGTGTTTGGGACTGATATCATCGTTTATCAGAATTCTGTATTCTTCTGCCAGACCCTGCATTCCGACTTTCATCACTTTGGCATAATTGGGAATTAAATGTCCAGGAATAGACGATCCAGTGCCAATTCCGTGTTCATTCAATCTCGATGCTTCTTTGAACCATTTTGTCATCTCCTTGTTTCGAGAAGAACTTTCAGATTTGTTTAGAGATTTAGATAACGCAGTATTGAAATTGAATCCTACAATGAGCTCCCTATCTAGAATTATAGTGGGCATATACTTGGTCATTACTTCATGGAAGAAGATTGCTCGTCTCATTGGTAAACCATGATTCCAAAAACTCTCTGGAAGGTCAACCTTTACAGCCATTGCTTTGAGAGTCTGATTGATTGAAGTGAAGAATGGGTATAGAGCTGGTTCATTTCCCCAGTCATGAATCGAATAAACCTCGTCCCAATCAGTACCGGTTGTGAATGCATATGGCTCATTTGTTTCCTCACGGTCATTGAATGAGTAGAAATGGTTCCTTAATTCCTGAACACGCTCGGAAAGTGTTCCAGAGGGGGACCATATCTTGACTAACGGTGTCTTATTTTCATCAACAGTCACAGGGTAAACCACCAAACTTGTTTCTCGGTTTACTAGTTCCGATTAATAAGATTACATGTTCTGATAAAATGTGCAGACTTTATTCGTCATCTTATTATCGCTTTTTGATAACTCAGAATTGGTGGTTGACCTTGACTGAAAGACATGAGAATGTTCTCATTCCATGTTCCCTTGGTATTATGCTACTGATGAGCGCTCTAGCACGTGCTATCGTTATTGGTACTGGTTTGTTAATACCCTCAGAACCCTATGTAGACAAAAGTGGTCAACTCTTTGGCGCAGGTATATTGCTTATTCTTCTTTCACTTTTCGGTGGCGGTCTACTGAGTTATGGTTTCCAGAGTATTATGCAGGGTGCAAAATGACCTTAGAGTGGAATCCAAGATAGAATAATTCAATCACGCCAGTACGAACATGCTACTGGCGCTAGCCTTAAAAGCAGACCAACTTTTCGGGGCCCTATCCGCCCGAAATCAGATTACTGGGTATCAGGAAGGCTACATGATGAGAACAACTACTAGATTGTTTGCTATCCTCATTGTCATGATGATGTTTGTAGGAGCAGCTCAGACCTACATACAAACACCTTTTGCCACACAAAATGACCCAGACTTGCCCATTCCAACTGAACCCCTTATAGTTTCAAGTTACGACTCTCCTAACGTTTCAATTGCTTTGACAAGTCCAGCCAATGGGAGTTCAGTGTCTGGGGTTTTCGATATCAACATCGTAATCACATCTGATTTCGCAACTTTGAATCTGACACTCTTCATCGAAAGCGTAATCTATCCTACATATGACCAGTTTAACATTTCAACAGGAGCTCAAGCAATCACTGTGGATTCGACTACGCAACCAGAGGGTATGTTGAACTTTACATTGTTCTTTGAATATCTGGCAGAGAAAGAAACATACTATCTTCTATACTTCGTTGACAACGATGGTGTAGACTTTGAATTATCATTGTACAGCCCTGCTAATGGTTCTACATTGAGTGGTGTCATCAGCATTGATCTCAACGTCACCCATGACTATGGTTTCCTTAACCTTACCGTACTTGTGGACGGAGTTGCTCAGGCACCTTATACTCCTGCATTAATTGCTTCAGGTGACATCAGTGTCGTTTTAGACACCAGTGGGTTTTGGGAGGGTTACAATAACTTCACTTTTGTATTCGAGTATAGTATGTTCACAATAAGTGAGTATCAAGAACTATACTTGGTGTATCTCATAGACAATGATGGAAAGCCAATTTCTATAGACCATCAATCCCCCGCATATGGTTCTGAAGTTTCCGGAGTGTTCAACCTCACATTGCTCATTGGTTCAGAGTATGATCCATTGAATCTAACACTCTATATTGAGGGAGAGATTCAATCTGACTTTAACAAGACACCTATCGGAATCCGAGAGCAGGTGATCCAGGTTAACACAACGTTGTTGGACGAAGGTCTGTTGAACTTCACACTAGTGTTTGAGTACAATGTCACAGGTGAGAATGCAGTTGCAACCTACTTTGTCGAGTTTGTTGTGAACAATCATGGAGCTCCGAGTCTAGATCTCATTGCACCACTTGAACTTGAAACAATAAGCGGAGTAGCAGATTTGTGGCTAAATGTTTCTTCCACATATGGACAGGTCTATCTCAATATATCGGTTGATGGCAAACTTAATCCTGATTACAATGCAACACTGATTCCTTCAGGGGCAGGCAACTACTCATTGAACTCAAGTCGTTATGAGAATGGTGAACATCTCATCACTATTACAGTCTATACAGCGGAAGGTGAGGCATTTACTATTGAGAGGACACTTCTATTCCTTGACCATGTTCGGCTGTTTGTTTTAGAAATAGCCAATTACGATAGGATCTTAGGAAATCAAGCAATTGATATCAGAATCGATTCTCCATATGACAATGTAACACTCTCGTTGTATACTGATGGCGTGCTAGCTTCTGATGTATCAAACATTACACTGAATGTTGGACTAAATACAATCTATTTCAATACAACACATTTCAGTGAAGGAGAGCATAATATCACCTTCAAAGCATACGACAGTTTTGGCCATGTGTACTCCTATAGAATGATATTGATTATTGATAATTTCGGACCACCAATACTCAGGTTTGCAACAACAATTGATGTGCAGATTGGACTTGCTGAGTTCACAATCGACGTTGATACAGATTGGGACACAATGGATGTTTCCATATACGTTGATGATGTTCTGGTGGGAGATTATCAGAATCTCACGGTTGATGTGAGTGGTGGTTCCTTCACTTTCTACATTGATGTCAGCAATTATACCAAGGCAGAACATACAGTTCGAGTTGTAATGTTAACACCAGAGGGTGAAACATCGGAAATTGAAAGAGTATTCGGGTTTGCCTCCTTACGAATTGAGGAAATTGCTAGTATACTACTACTCCTTGGAGTAGCGATGTTCATTCCAATATATCGTAAAAGGAAGGGTCACCGCATCCGCCCAGTGATAGTGCTTGATTTGGTGTTCATTGGTGTGATTATTGGTGCATTTTTGATTCTTGGAATCAGCTCACTTCCATTCATCCTATGGCATGTGAACCTAGCTAGCATTTGGGCCATTGGTAGCTCACTTGTTTTTGCAAACTGGGTTCTTCCATTCGTCATTATGGCTGATGAAGAAGCGGAATCATAATAGCCGAGTAACTGGAATATCAGTCGACATCTCAGAGGACCACTTTGCTGCAGAAGAGAATATACCGAGGTTGTCCTTTGGGACTACTGATTGAACTCTCTTGACTTTCCACTTTTTTGCCAGGCCCGCAGTCCTGGCAATAACGATATCCGCTACGGATAAACCACGCTTTGTAACGTCCGCCACAAACTTTGCAGTCTTCGAATCAATCTGAGCTATACCACCAACTCCCATTAGTCGCTCATCTGAATAGAACTCTAGAAGTTTACCCTTCAATTTACCATCGATTATTGAAGCAGCTAGTTCTGCAAGGGAACCCGGATAGGCAATGTGTGAAAACTTCATAGAAGTGGGGAGTTTGGTGACATCCTTCAACTGAACTGTCTTCACCTTGGGTGTCCTTGCAGTTGGTATCTTTGTAGCAGAAACGCTGATGTTCATTATTGACCCACGAGCAAAATAATTGATCTTCATCCAGTAGTTGTAAGCAGCTGGGGGGGTTGTAGCAACCACACGAACAACTCTTCTAGATCTGAGAACCTCCTCAGCAGCTCTGGTGAGTTTAGTGCCAATCGTTGTCTTCTGATTTCGAACATCAATGTCTAGGTTTCGAATGATACCAACTTTTCCTGAAACTGGGTTCTTCTCTGCTCTGAATACTATCTCACCGATAATCCTTCGCTTCTCCTCTGCAACAAGCCACCCCCATCTTTCAAACGCAGGACCTCTGTGCTCCTCCTTAACCTGCTCAACCGTCTTGTACCCTCCTTCCTTAGTGCGATAGAACCAACGCGTTCCCTGATAGACCTCAAGAAGGTCAATGCAGTCCTTCATCATACCTTGTCGAATGGTGACCATCGATGGAAGCCCCTGATATGTTGCGAGTTTCAATCCTGTCAGGAACAAAATAAATTGATGTAAGACACTCAGAGATTTCCTAGGGTTTTACAGCATCACTCAGTCTGATAGTCCGCTTACTGAGCTCCTTTGCATCCGGACCAAACAAGTACAGAATTGGCTCTACACCAAAGCCTCCTGGTACATGTATCGCTGGATTAGGGGTCCGAGGACCAGGGAGTTGATTCATGGTTTTAAGAGACCTAATAATTCTGTCCGAGGAGCTTTCAGGATCTTTCATCGAGAGGACCTTGAATCCTGATTTCACGGCAGCTTTCACAACCTCTTCTTTCCCACTTACGCAGAGACACGCACGGACTCCGGGCCAATTCATTTTAGCAAATAACAGAAGTTCGGCAGTGTGTTGCGATGCTCCAAACTGAGGGCTGATTAACGCACGGGCTCGACCGTCCACTATTGTGATTCTACCAGGCACTCCTGCAACATCTTTGTATGTTTTAGCTAGGTTATTACAAGCTACGAAGTTGGCTCTTACCTGAGGAACAATAGCCACGAAGGATTCAGATTGCTCGATTATTCTCATTGCTTCAAGTATGTCCCCCATCACTAGTGCCCGTTCAGCAAGATCATCATCACTCCCTCCCAAGAGCTGAGAGCAGATTTGGCAGTTCGCAGCTTTGAGAGAGGGCACCTTCTGTTGATGCATCTCGCAGAGCGTAGAGCCTATACGTGAATGCATGCACACAGAACAGATTTCTCTGACAATCTGATCGGCTCCAGCCTTGCCCGTTTTTATCATCTCTGTGAGTTTCTTGGACAAACGATCAACATCTCCAGTAAGTCTGGTTTTTTTCAAGGGCTGACTCAGATACTTACTCACTGCAGCTTGTGTCATATCCATCTTCGAAGCTATTTCAGTCTGCGAAAAACCTTCATCCTTCAGAGACCTTGCTACAAATATCCTGACAGCACGCAAAAAATCTCTCTGCGCAATCTCACAAGGCGGTCTCACATCAAATCACCTTCATATCCTATAACACTGTTATAAGAAGCGTTATAAGAATGCTTGCATGCACTCCACTTGGTGATGGAAAATGACTGAATACCCAGTCAGAAGAGACCCTAGGTCCATAATCGCTGTTGTTTCGATATGTATTATCCTAATCGTTGCAGTTTATGCTGCTGCAACGTGGTGGAAACCTAGGTTTGTGGTCTATACTTACAGTAGCTTTCTGAACTGGGGAGATGAAGGTGCAGATGTTGTGCTTGAACGGGCTTTTGCTCCATTCGAGGAGAAATATGGAGTTGATGTAGATATCATCCTCCTCGAAGTTGATGCCAACGGTATCATCTCGAAGTTGGTAGCAGAATCGGCAAATCCAGTTGCGGATGTCGTAATAGGAATCGATAACATCCTCATTCTGCAAGAAGCAGCAAAAGGTGTATTAGAACCCTATGAATCGCCAAGTCTGAGTTTCATTGATGAATCCTTTGTGGATTTACTGGACCCCGATCACTATCTGACTCCTTTTGATTTTGGATTAGTCACACTAATTTATTCGATGAACACAATCAACACGACCACTCACCCACAACTTGGAAATCTCACCTTTACGGACCTTGCTGACCCAGAATTAGCATCAGCGCTTGTCACTGAGAACCCACACTTCAGTAGTCCGGGACTCTCATTTCTGCTCTCTCAGATTGCAGTGTATGAGAAGTTGTTGCATCAGGATTGGACTACCTGGTGGGAAGATGTAAGAGATGATGTCGACGTTCAAGAGGGATGGAACGAAGCTTGGTCAATTTGGTCAAGTGATCCGACTAAGCACCTGTTGGTTAGCTATGGTACAGATCCTGCGTACTCAGCGAATTTACTTGGAACAGCTCCCGACACTGCTGTTGCTACAATCCACTACAATGCTCAAGAGTGGGCATGGATGCAGGTGGAGGGGGTAGGACTTGTCAAGAATGGACCTAATCCTGAACTAGGACGAGCATTCATAGACTATTGTCTTAACGCCACAGTACAAACAGAGATTCCGTTGAATCAGTGGATGTTCCCAGTCCGAACAGACCTCACATTGCCCAGTGTATATCAGTATGCAATACATCCTGACGACGTCAGTGTTCTCAATCAACTACTAAATAGTACGGAGATATCAGAGAACCTTTCTGATTGGTTGAGTATGTGGGATGCCACTAGAACACCATAGAAGAGGACACTGAATTGAAAACACGAGGCTTTCTCAAGTATGCAGTACTAGCATTCCCACTTCTCCTACTTACTATCTTCTTACTGTATCCTGTACTTGTTGTCACTGTCCAAGGTCTCTTCACAGGAACTCCGTTCCAAGAGGTGATTGCATCTCCAACAATCCAATTTACAATCCTGTTCACATTCAATCAAGCCCTGCTGAGTACACTCATGGCTGTTTTCATTGGTTTACCTGGAGCATTTCTGATTGCCAGGTTGAAATTCAGAGGGAAGTCACTGGTCAAGGCAATGATGATTGTGCCCTTTGTTCTCCCGCCTATCGTTGTAGTGGTTGGATTCCTTCAAATGTTTGGATCCAATGGAATAATCGATTCAGTACTAATGTGGATCCAAGGTTCAAGCACCTCAGTATTCGATTTAGCCACAGGTGTTCCGGGGATTATTCTGGCACACACATTCTATAATGTCCCACTGGTTCTACTGATGGTTTCTGCATCTCTTGAAAGACTCAATCCTGAGATCGAGGAGAGTGCAGAGATATTGGGAGCTAGCCCGTTCCAAAGATTTCAGCATATCACACTACCTCACATCATGTCATCAATACTCGCCTCTGCAGTCCTCACATTCATGTTTTGTTTCATGTCCTTTCCAATCATTCTTGCATTCGGTCAAGGGACCTATATGACCATTGAAGCACAGATTTGGAATGCTTTCCGGGTATTTGACTACGGACAAGCTAGTTCTCTCACTCTGATTCAAATCGTCATTACACTCAGCCTAGCGTATGTCTACATAAAGACAGGAAGAAAGGAGAATGATTCAGGTCGGACAGCTTCGATAAAGACAACTTCGTTCAATCGATATGGGATAGTAGAGAGGATATTGATACTGGGATATCTAGTCTTGATTGTAGTACTTGTTCTTGGACCCATTGCTACAATCGTACGAGCTTCAGTGTTCGATCCCACTGCAAAGAGGTACACACTGGAAGGATTTGTGAATCTCTTCACATTTGGGAGTCAAGGTGGTTTCAGATATTTCATCAACTCCCTCTTCTATGCTGGGCTAGCAACCATCTTTGCTGTCGTCTTAGGAATTCCGCTGGCAATTGCTATGAGGTCAAGGTCTAGAACAATCCCAACCCTAGCATCAGCAATGATTCTCTTGCCCCTAGGAATCTCTTCAATCACTGTTGCCTATGGTCTTGTTCTCGTAGTTGCTGTCCCTACGGGTCTAGTCACAAATCCTTGGCCTATCATTGTCATAGCGCAGACAATCATTGGACTCCCTTTCAGCGCAAGAGCTATTGAGATTGCTTTGAGTAAAATTGATTCAGCCCTCTTGGAGCAAGCAGACTCTCTAGGTGCATCGAGAGTTCAGCGTCTACTTTTTGTAGAACTACCTTTGCTTGCACCAGGCATCTTAGTCGGAGGAGTCTTTGCATTTGCTATGGCAATAGGGGAGATGTCAGCAACTCTCTTTATCGCACTACCGCAGAATTATACACTTGCAGTGGCCATCTATGATTATCTATCTGTGCGAGCTTTTGTTGAAGCAGGAGCAGCAGCATTGGTCCTAGTAATTGTCTGTGTCTTTGCTTTTCTTGTCATGGAACGAATTTCAGAAGGGAGTGCTGGAGGTGCTCTGTAATGGTGGAAGTGGAGATAAAAGGACTGATACGAGAATTTGACGATGGCTCTAGGATTGGACCAATCAATCTTCATGTTAGAGATGGTGAATTACTTACTCTACTAGGTCCTAGTGGATCAGGAAAGACGACCACCCTACGAATGGTGGCAGGCTTCATTGAGAATGTTGGAGGAAGTCTTCTCTTTGATGGAAAAGACATGATCAATGTGGTGCCACGCGAACGAAACATAGGGATGGTTTTCCAATCTGTCGCATTGTTTCCAAATATGACCGTGTTCGAGAATATCTCATTTGGACCCGACATGGCAGGATGGTCAAGAGAGAAGACAATAGAGAGGGTTGAAGAACTTGCAGACCTCTTGGGTATTCATCATCTCCTCCTAAGAAGAATCTCTGAAGTAAGCGGTGGAGAAGCTCAACGAGTTGCTCTTGCCCGAGCATTAGCAACTAACCCAAAACTCCTCTTACTTGATGAGCCGTTATCAGCTCTTGATTTGCAACTGAGAGAGCGTCTTCAAACTGAAATTCGAAGAATACAAAGAAAGTTGAGAATCACCACCATCTATGTAACTCATAGTCAAGATGAAGCATTTGCCATATCTGATCGGGTGGCAATCCTAGACGATGGGTCGGTTGTGCAGGTTGGGACACCGGAGGAGCTTTATGATTCACCTGCAAATGAGTTTGTTGCAAGGTTTCTAGGAAGTGGGAATGTGTATTCTGGACGAATCGTTGAGGTTGATGAGGTACATATCAGCGTCTTGGTGGATGACAGCCTGTTTACAATTCCTGGTACCGGTGAGGTGGATTCAAACCTGATATTCAGTGTCAAGCCGGAGGATGTGATAATTTCTGACACTTTTTCAGAGAGTGCGGCTACTGCAAATCTAGCATCTATTACACCTCAGGTGGGTTCATTCAAAATCACCTTGGATTTCAATGGTGTTCCAATAATCGCACTCACCTACGATGAGGAGTTGGTGAAACGCCTAAGGTCCAACGGCGACAACAAGGTCACATTTTCCTTCAAAGAGGACTCAATCATCATCCTCAGGGACTGAGTCAGCCACATCTCCAGGAGGTGGGGGTATGTGGTCGCTAGGCGGCGGAGGAACGTAATCGCGCTTGATATCTGGCGTGGATTTAGCCTCTGGTTCAGGCTCTGGCTCTTGTTCAGTTTCAACTTCAGTTTGAACTTCAGTTTCACCGAGATCTACTGGTTCAACTGGTGGAGCTGGAGCTGCCATAAACACCTGACGTTCAACAAGTGACATAACTTGACTCCGAATGTATGTAGGAGAGGTCGCCATGTCAGGCACATCATATCTCTCCGAGAGGTACCGCATCATCGAAATTGTCGCTCTCTTCTTTACGAAGACAAAGATGATAGTGAAATTGAGAATAATAGCAAACAGAGGTCCCAAAGCGACTAGAATGATGAAAATTGGAACCCAAACAGCTTCAAGACCAACACTCAATGTAAGCTCAACCCAGACAAGAATGATGTCAACACCCGCAAAGAACTCGAGTATGTCTTCAACATCGTCTCCAACATTGCTTAGAGATCTATCCTTTGCATCGAGATGAAACAGGCCAGCCTCTCTCATCAACCAGGGGCCGAAGTAGAGAAGCATCACTGTAAATGGAAGAATGATAACACTGACAACCATCAAGATTGTGCCCAGGTAGATCACGTCAATGGTAGTTACATCAGCTATTAACTCGAATCCGAGGATAGTCAACGCGATTCCAACAATTAGAACAGAACCATAGAGAGATCGTCTGAAAGCGTCCCGTAGATTCTCATCCTCTGGTTCTGGAGACATGAAATAGTCTCCAGCGTGGTGTTTCGCTCTTCTATGAATTAGTAGTGGAAGACTCACGGTTCGAGGCCACTTTATCAGAATCCCACAGAGAATGATTGCAAGAACCATCGTTCCCAAGGATGCACCAAGCATGTAAATCGTGTATCGTGTGAAATTTACTGGATTTAGAATGAATATACCTACGAAATTCAGTAGGGCGAGAAGTCCCCAAGTTGACCCGAGCAGAATGAGTGTAGAGATCACAAGTCCAAGAAGCAGTTTACCAAAGCTGAGATCCTCAGTCTCATCAAATAGATGTTTATATGGGCTTACGTAGGTCTGCTCTTCTTCCATCGCGAACCACCGAATATTGTAAGTGAATCTAACTCATAAGCCTTCTCCACATCGATTGTGGCATGATTCTCCGGTCATATCTAACACAATAACAATCATATAGCACAAAACGGCAATAACCACGCTGGCTAGATATCACATGTCACCAGCGTAGATGTTTAACGAGTAGCGTAGTGATTGATAATGGTAGTGGGCTACGAGGTTTTGGAAGACGGGACCCTTAATGAGGTCGAATTGACCAAAGACGATCTTGAATCAACCAAAGTTGTGTGCGTCGTAGATGATGAAACGAAAAGCATCTATCTTTGGAAAGGAACCCAGGCGGGTATCAGAAGGAAATTCATTGGTGCGCGAGTTGCGACGAATCTCAGAACCGAGTATGGGTTTCATTTCAAGGTGCGACCACTCGATGAGGGAGAAGAGCCACCTACTTTCTTCACTGCCCTGGATGGTACAACAGCAGCAACAAGAGTCCTGAAACCTGGCGAGAAGGCACCACCTCCAAAACCACCAAAGCCAAAGCCAAAGGCAAAAGCAGCTGCTGAACCAACGGCCCCACCACCGAAACCTACGGAACCTACGCCTGCTTCAGCTCCTCCACCAAAACCGCCTACAACAACACCATCTCCAAGACCACCTACAACATCAACAACAGCAGCTCCAAGAGCAGGAGCTAGTGAAATTGATGCGATGATCACTGAACTTGAAACAGTAGATCCACCTGAAGGATATCAGAGAGAACTGTTGATTGTCTACAACGAGCTCTTCACAGTAGCAGAGCACAAAATTGCCGTGTTTGGAAAGGAGAAGATAGAGCGGAAATTCGAGAAAGTGAAGGATCCACCGGAAGGTACCTTCATGGCCGAGGGATTTATTCCTCGCGTCATTGTAAAGAATGGAAGAGTTCTGGGAATTGAGCTACTCAAGGGGACCCCAGATGCTATTTTAAGCCCTATTAAGGCTGAGATGAAAGAACGTCTTGGCGACCTTATCAGCTTCTTCAGGTCTGAGCTGGAGGAAGAAGCAACTTCAGATAAGAAGGGCAAACCAAAAGGGAAGAAACTTGTTGCTAAATAAGTCACATCGGGTGAAAAGAGGTAATTAAAATGTCGTCTCATCTTGATCCTGCAAAGGAAAAGGAACTTGTTGAGCTATTGATGGGTCTCACAAACTATGCAGACCTTGATGCGATAGCTGTTGTGAGTAAACAGGGAGTTAAGCTCGCTTATTTTGCTACTGAAGATTCTGAGGCAGATCCTGATCTCATGGCTGCTGTCAGTGCTGCTCTCCTGATGACGGGAGAAATGGCTGCAAACAAACTGGAGCTGAGTGATCTCTACGAAGTGGTAGTTCGCGGAAAGGACGGCTTTGTCGTCCTCTCTCATGCCGGTGAGTTCTTGCTCATGGGCTCTGCGAAGGACCTGACATCGATGGGTCTGGCAGTAACTCAGATGAGAAAGTATGCAAAAGAAGTCGGAGAACTTCTTGGTCAGTAAATAGAATGACTACTCTTGGTCTATACTAGGTATCCATAATACAGGTCTTCATTAAATAGAATGCGAAATTATATTTCGGAGTCACAAACTTGAAGGGCATAATCGTTTTCGATGAAGCAGGCATCCTCCAAGCATCAGTGGGTCTAGATGACATCAGAGTCAACAAGGAGTTATTTGGCTCTTTCATTTCTGCTATTCAATCCTATGCCAGAAAATCAATAGGCAGCGAGATGAGGGGTCTCACATATGACAACTTGAGATTGATGATGGCTCCAGCTGCAGAGAATTATGTTGTGACTCTACATTCTGTGGATGATCCTGATGCAGATTGGAATCATCGAGCAACAGTAAGAGTAGTTGAGGGGGATGGGTTCAGACTCAATAACCAGTACCTCGAGATATTAACCGAACTCCTCACCGAAGAGCAACTGTCGGTCGATGAAGCAGAAACGCTTGCTCAAATCAAACGAAACCATCCTTCGTAAAAAGGCATAATTGCGAATGATTGCTCGAGTGTACAAAAGGTTGTGGTCGTGTGGTCCGGAATCTGTATCTAAACTTCTCGTTTAGGAAAGAAGGCACAAGAATTGAAACTGAGTCGGAAGGAGTTTGTCTAGCTGCGGCACTTGCAGCAGCAGAAGCTCGTAAGGGACAAAGAGCTCGGATTGTTAGTCTAAGTAGGTTGTCATTCCCATTTTGGATTGTTCAAACCTCACCGACGAAATCAATTGTACTGTCTGCGACTAGTAGTACGAGAAAAGAGTTTCAATTTAGTGATATGAAAGGAGCAAGTGAAGTAAAGAGGATCATAAGCACTGAATTGTCTCAAGCATCAGACATTCCGAATGTTGCATCACGGATTCAGCCGCTTATGGATGGAGTAGATGACCAAACAGCTGATGTTGCTAATATAATAGAACCTTCATTCATCAAAGCAATTGGCAATTACACACTCGTTTCAGATCCTGCAGCAGAACCAAATCGGGTCGAGATTCTTACCGACTCCGCTGGTGCTCTAAGAAGAACAGAAGAGTTCAGGAAGATTTCTGAATCAGCGAAGCTTCGTATAGAATCAGCTGAAACCCTACAGAAGTTAATCAGGGAGAATTTTAGTGCTCAAACAACAATTCTCGAGAACCTCGCAAACTTGGAACGAGAACGTGGAGCGGAACGTGTAAGGACGATGGAGGAAAGAACAAAGCAAGAAATTGCTAAACTAACAGAGGACAAAGATAACAGACTCTATGCGTTGCGCGAGAAACACACCATGAATCTAAGAGCTATGACTGCAGACTTCTCTAGAGCCATTAAC
>JBHLOX010000045.1:0-17366 GCA_048940045.1 Promethearchaeota archaeon | reverse complement strand
GTCTGGAGCCATAATAAGCCGATTATGTTAATCCGACACAAGACAACGAATGTTGCGGATCTTATCATCAAGAACATGAAACTCTATGAGTTCATGGATTTTGATATTGGAGGTCCTGCTAGCTATAAGGACGACAAGGGTGTTTATGATCCCGACACGGGACTCATGATAGTGTATGACGGAAACCCACTTGTTGCTGCGCTAGCTGCGCGTCCGGAGCCAGACCGATGGGAAATATCACCACCAACGAAGTTGCTGATCAATGAAGATGCCCCTGATCTACGTAAAAATCTCGAGCTTGGACCGATGGATGTTGCGACTGGACTTCAATGGAACATTGGAGATTTGAATCCTGGAGACATTAAGTCTGTCGACATCATCATTGCATCGGCGACCAGTCTGGATGAGGTCAAGGCTCTCATTCCCGAGGGATGGAAGCTGTTCGACAAGAAGATGCGATGATGCAAGAACGTAAAGCCAAGCAGTTCGTGCGGAGAGCTGGGTAGCACCCAGTATCTTCTGTTGAGGCCTTGGAAAAAAGAGAAGGGGACTTCAGAAGTCCCCATATTTTAGAGGGTTTCCTCTAGGTAGTCTGCCAGCATCTGGGCCTCAGTTGTCAGACAAGCAAGTTGTCCTTTGCTACTGAGATTTCCACCATTCAGCAACCCCATGTTCTTCAGAGAGCGTAAGTTCCACTTCACAGTACTATAAGCTAAATTACTTCGTCGTGAAACCTGGTCTGCAAGAGCTGTCAAAGTCATCTCACGATGTTTGAGTAGCTCATGACTCATTCGTAGTACCTGCTTCTGCGTATCGCTCAACCTAGCATCCGCTAGTCTGAAGAACGATGCAGCAAGACTTTGAAAATCAGTCGTCGAGACCTCACGGTCACTTGAGAACACATTCACCTCGTGACCTAATTTGGCAGTCACCTGCTGGATGGTGGTCACCTTTTGTGTTCGAGACCCGATATCGATGGGCAGTGGTTGTTGTTTCAGTACCCATTGCGTTTTTCACCTCGTTTTCTTTGGGTCAGTTTGGCCAATCTGGTGGTTGTACTTAAGCTTTGTCAGTGACGCCAAAATCCAGTGAAATGCGATTCATTCAACGTCAGGCATTTCGAGGCCCATACTCCTGAGTTTTCCAAACCCCTGACTGAAGAGACTCATGTGATGCCGAATCCCCTCTTCTGAGTCTGCAAGGTCAGTGAGAAATGGCATGATTTCTTCTAATCCACCAGACTCATACTCCTCCTTCATCGAATGGAACGTATCACTCATCCCTAGCATGTCATCAGAGAGAACTTGTGTCAAGTCTATCATTGACTGAACTACTTCACGTGCCGCTGGATCTGGCATATAAGGCAGAAAATCTTCAAAGGCGATCCCCGCATTTCTGCACATTTCCACGCGACCTGGAATGATTTCATCATACATGGATTGCATCCAGCTCATGCGTTCGTTGCTGGTGAGGTCTCTCAGATTGTCGAGTGAAAAATAACCAGTGTATGGTCCGAACTCAGTGGTTTCGTAGTATATCCAGTCCTCAAATGCCTTGAGGACTCTATGCCATCCTTCCTGCTCAGTCATTGGCCCACCTAAACCAGTGTTATCAATTGAGGTTATAAACTAGCGCGCTTATTGAAAACTGACGATGCCTCCTAAAATGCTGAAAATAATCATTGAGGTTCTAAAGAAAACTAAAGAGAATGATAAATTTCCACCTACCGACGTTTTTGAGAAAGAGGTACTTGGTCAACTTGGGTTAATTCAAGTAGGTGAAGACTTCATCATTGATAGGAATCAACGAATTGAACTTGCCAAAAAAGCAGTGCAGCAGGGTGCAAGTATAGGCAATGTTGTTGCGTTTCTGACTTGGAAAGATTTTGAGGGATTTGTTGCATCGATACTAACAGCTAACAGCTTTCAATGTGTCGAGAGTTTTAGAAGACGTGGAAATTCATTGATGCACGGTATGGAGATTGATGTCATTGGAGTGAAGGGAGGGACCATTATTGCTGTCGATGCCAAGATGTGGGGTACTCGAAGCGGCAAGGCATCGGCACTCAGGACAGCAGCCGAGAGACAGAAAACACGAACGCAGGAACTAAGTGTGGAATTGGAACGACTGTCCAAGAAATTGGGAGGTCTAGCAATGAAAGAATATCATCTCTTTCCAGTGATTGTAACTTGGCTGGTAGAGGAGGTAGAACTTCATGACGGAGTCCCTGTTGTTCCGATCTTCAAGTTGAACTCGTTCATTCTTGATTTCTATCAATATGAGGATTTGATTGTATCATATTCGGGCAGTTATCACTCCTCTAATCGATGAAGCGTGTTTGTGATAGTATCCATTAATAGCTCATCAATTTCCAGATTATTGACACTATGAGCATCTGCAATGGCAGGGTAAGTCAAAAGATTAGAACGAGTTGCTTTTGACAGAGACCTCACACGGTCTTCAGGAGTTTCGGGTATATATGTTTCAAACTGGCTTGCTGCTCGTTGGAGTTCTTCAATCGTAGGTCGAAGAGACTGGTCTGTTATTACACTTGGGTTGAGAGAGGCAGTTCCTGCCTCGCAGGAGGAACCACCATTTGCAAAATTCCCATGTGCAATAATGAGGATCCGCTTCATGTCATCAGAGGAAGACAGCCATTCATGAAAGAATTTGTTTAACTGATCCGTTTCATCCACTATCGAAGTGTATTTTGGGATATATCCCGCAAGAGTTTGGATTGCCATAGGTACCCCCTTTTTCGTGAGAGGTGGACGAACTCTCGAGTCTGAGCAAATTAAGACAAGTAGTGAGGAGTCCATTTCATCTGGCACGCGGACTCTAGATAGCAGTTTATTCTCAGACTCATAGTCCCGTCCTTTGCTATGCACAATGAGCTTCACTCTACCACTCTCGTAATTCACCTGAAAAGCAATGATAGGTAATGAGCGCAAATCGGAATGAAGCGAGATGTTTTCTATGGTTCCCCGAATGACTTCCAAAGGCTCATCGATATCGAAGGTTACAATAACTCCTTTCCTATCGGGAAAATTATGATTGAATGATGCAGGACTGCTGAATATAAATGGGGCTAATTCTGGTGGTAGCAATGGGTGATTGGGAACTCGTGTAGCATGAAAAGATTCTCCAATGGTCATGTTGAACAACTGCAAATCCTGTCCACTTCTAGTGATGGGAGATATCAGAAGATAGCGAGGTGATTGACCTTGAGTCGCGAGTTCCATGCGGGCAACGAGAATAGGATCTTGTTTCCGTTTATCGGCAAGATTCTCTGAGATTTCCATTAGATGGTTGATCATTACGAGTCCTCATTCAATTTCAGATCGTTTCTCTTGGACAATTGCTACTTAGCTATTACGAAACTGACCATGTAAACTTTTCATCATTCTTTATCACATTGACTCGTTGAAGGGAGTCTTGAGAGAAAAGAAGTCCCATAAAACGGGCAGCTTATATCCGCTATTTGGATTTCTCTAATTGGAAACTTGGTTTCGTGGATAGCTCTTTTAACGAAATCCTGAGATTCAAGGAGGAGTAACTCCAGGTGATTTCCATGTCGGGTCGTAAATTTGGAGTCGTCTATCATGAGAATGTGAATAATTGGGCGACCAAGAGTCTCATTGAAGCCATGGAAGCAAAGGGACACAAAGCCAGACCATTCAGACTTCCGGATATTTCTGCCCAGCTCCCAAACAAATTCACACACCTAAATGAAGAGGATCTATCTGACATGGATGGAGTTCTGGTTAGAACTATCGGATTTGGTACAGGGGACCAGATAACATTCAGAATCAGTCTGTTAGAGCATTTTGAGGATGCAGGGATCTATGTGATGAATCCAGCATATTCATTCAGAAGAGCAAAGGACAAGTATGCAACATTGACTGCACTCAACAAGGAAGGAATCAGAGTCCCCAGGACGTATATTGGAGAGAATCTTGAAGCTGCCATTGACTTTGTTGATGAAATAGGAGATGTAGTAGTCAAGCCCTTGATTGGTGCACGTGGAATGGGTGCAATCAGAGCAGAACATCGTGAGCTCACATATCGTGCAATGAAGTTCATTCATCAATTAGGTCAAGTACTCTATGTTCAAGAAGTGGTTGAAAAACCGAATCGAGATATTCGTGCATTTGTCATTGGAGGAAAACTGATAGGTGCTATGTATCGATACATCCCTGAGGGAAGTGAAGGTGAATGGAGAACAAACATACACGGCGGAGGAAAAGCCGAATTAACCACGTTGACATCTGAATATGAGGAATGCGCTATCAAGACAGCTGAAGTACTAAAACTAGATTACACTGGTGTCGATATCATTGAATCCCCCGAAGGGCCTTGTGTCATTGAAGCAAATGCGGCTCCTTCGTGGAGTGCACTATCGCGTGTTACTGG
Organism: Promethearchaeota archaeon; assembly: GCA_048940045.1. GTDB lineage: Archaea > Asgardarchaeota > Thorarchaeia > Thorarchaeales > Thorarchaeaceae > SMTZ1-45. The sequence continues at coordinate 12,953 of JBHLOX010000045.1, read as the reverse complement.
TATCGATATTGCCGCTCTAATTGTCGAAAAGTTGGTAGAACAATCAAGCCGCTAGTCTAGCTTTCAAGATCGACTCGACTTCCTCTTGACTCAGGATTCTGAAGGTTTTATCCTTACTGTCAATCCGGCCAATTTCAAGAGTCTTTGCTTTCTCTTCTGGTTCAACTTCAGCCTTGTCAGTTGACTTCAAGAGTCCCTCGATTGCGAGATCGAGTGCTCCGTCAAGATTTATCGAATCTTTGTACTTCTCACCAAAGAAATCGCGAACCACATCAGCCTCCTTCCCAATCGCTGCGGCCTTCCAACCCCAGAAGGATCCAGATGGGTCAGTTGTGAATAGTTGTGGGCCATTGTCATCGATACCAGCTACGAGAAGGGACACTCCATAAGGTCGCACTCCTCCATACTGAGTATGCATTTGTTTTGTGTCACAGATATTTACAACCAGAGATGATATTGTGATTGGTTCATCATAACTCAGTCTGTTTATTTGAGCTTGAACGCGAGCTTGATCAATTAATTTTCGGGCATCAGCATGCAGTCCTGCAATTGCTGTTCCCACGTGATCGTCGATAAGTAGTATCTTTTTGAGAGAGTCAAGATCAGCCATTGGATGGGGAGAGCGTTTCTCTCCAACCAGTACTACTCCGTTGGTTGCTTTGACTCCAACTGCGAGTGGTCCATGACGTACTGCTTCAGTGGCATATTCCACTTGGTATAGTCGGCCTTCCGGACTGAAAACTGTAATCGCTCTATCATAGCCCATTGACTGTGTGGGAAACATGTTTTGAACAACACTCCAGCAAATCTGACCTAGTATCTGGTGTGGTCAAATCAACGTCATTCCTAGGGCGTTTAAAAGGTTGTCTGTGTGTTCGCTTGATGTTGAACTTTATCGCCATTCGAAACGCAGTTGAATTCCTTCTGGAATCTGATCCATAATTGATTTAGGTTCTTTAAGATTGGGTTCTGAGAAAGATTCAACATCAACCTTCCGAGTCCCTGATGTTTTCACGAAGTTCTGGATCAAATATTCACCCTCAAACCCAAATTCCGCGAGTACCTCTGAGATTCTAAAAATGTCCGAAGGTTCTGTGAGGCCACCGACATATGTTGTCCTTGGCCAAAAGGCAACATCACTATCTAGAATTAATTGTATGCTTCGCGCAACCCGAGGCCAAGGATCATTTTTGACACGAGTGACCAAGCAATACTCCTCCGGAATCGTTTTGATATCGAACCATATAGAGTCCAGATAGGGTAATGATTTCTCAAGAACATCTGGAACACTTCCTTGTGTGTTGAGATTGATATGTTTAGAGCCTTCAGATCTGAGCTCTTTCAATAATTGAGGAAGGTCTTTCTGGATTGTCGGTTCACCGCCTGTGATGCAGTAGCCATCCGTGAGATGACCACGGAGGTTTTGGACTATATCATCGATGGTCATCTCTTCACCAGAATTGATGGGGATAATCTCTGCATTCTGACAATATGGACAGTCCATATTGCAACCTGCAGTAAAAAGGACTGTCACTGGCATACCAGGTACATCTACAAGGCTTATGTCAATTATAGATGCAACACGCAAAGGCAATCAAGTCCGTCTATATTTCTTTCATCGCGGGTTAAAATATCAACCCATATTTGGCAATATTGGAACAGTATTACTAGATTTCATGAAGCTTTTTTCTAGAATCTTCTTAAGAAAAAACCCTCAGCGATAAGGTGGGGACCGTGCATATGACCATGGAGAACAAATGTATCTCTAGAGACGACATTCTACGAAGTACACTATTTCATATTCAGATCAAACAGTGTCAATACATAGACAACTTTCCAGAGAAAGTCACGTCTATCATTGACAATGCAGTAGGCAAGAAGAGACTGAAGCAGTATAGTGAAATAAAGAACAAACTCTATCGTATTAAAACAAACTTCTTCACCATCAATAAAGGTAAAATCAAGAAGAAGGACTTCTTTGAAGGATTATACGAACGCATTAGGAACCGAACGCGATAGCAACAATAATTCCGTCATTTCTTGCGAAGCTTGGCTTTTCTTAAGGTGACAATGAACTTTGAACCCATAGAAGGTTCATCAGCAACACGATCTTGGATTTCAATCGACCCGCCATATTTCCTTATCATCTGGGAAACTAATGCGATCCCTACTCCCCCACCATGTGTTCGTTCTGTGAATAGATTCTTCTTTCTCATATCACTTAAACCCGGACCATCATCAGCAATAATTAGACTACAAAAATTATCTTTTGATTCACATGTGACCCAGACCTGCTTCTCCTGCTTTGGGTTGTGACGGGCCGCGTTCTCAAGGAGATTCCAAATCATTTCACCCAATAAAACATCAGCCTCAACTGGGAGGCTTTTCTTCAATCCCTTGACATGCACCTTTGCACCATAGACTCGTTCTAGGACCTTGATCTTTTCTTTTATCACAGGTATTGCATCAATTTTAGAGATAGGGATGTGACGGATTTGCGCTGCACGCTTTACCTTTGTGATGAGTCTATTACATCGCTCTACAGCATCCAAGATATCCTTCTTAGCGTCATCAATATAGGAGGGTGGAACTTCTTCTTCGAGTAGACCAGTGCTTGTCATAATGACTTGAAGTTGGTTTGCTATATCGTGACTTAGCAAATCAAGGTAGAATTGAACAGTTTCCTCGGCTTCTTTTTGTGTAGAAATGTCTGTAATAACCGCGTATGTCCCTACAAATTCACCTTCGTGGTTATGAAATGGTGTTGCTGATATAATGGTAGGAACTTTCTCGCCAGTTTTGCTATGCCAAGTCAGTTCATAACTAGCTGAAACTCCCTTTTTCCTTTCATCTCTTTTAAGCTTAAAGCCATCTTCATTCATCTCATCAGTAAGGTCAGTCCAAGTTTTACCAACAATTTCCTCAGGCTCATATCCTAACATATTGCAAAAGGCTCTGTTTACATAGGTTAATTTTCCAGTTTCATCATCAATGGCGAGACCTTCGTTCATATTCTCAACGAGCATTCTATAACGCGTCTTCGATTCTTCGAGAGCTTCTAGGTCTGCTTCAACTTGAGTTATATCTAGCACGTGTGCAATTGTCTTACGTTTGCCATCGGATCCAAGGACGATACTCACTCGTATTTCAACAGTGAGCTCATTCCCGTCTTTTCTGATGATATGTATTGGGTAGACATCTGGTACATCCTCACCTAGTCTTCTACGTTCGTAATTCTCGGCCACCATCTTAGCCATATCTTCTCGAATGAATTCTCGAAAGTCATGACCGATGAGATCCTCAGGCGAACCACCAAATATCACACACGTTCGTTCATTTACATATTCAAGTTTGTAGTCATCGCCAAGTATAGCTAATCCTTCATGAGAATCATGAAGAATCGCTTCTAGAATTTCATCATTGAGAGCTGGAATAGCTGGAGGCCTAACTTTGGCGTTTTTCTTCTCAGCACGTTTGCCTCCTTTCTTGGACATCCCTATGCAAACTCCAAATATCAATTTCTTCTTTGAGATATTAGTTAAATCAGGTTGTATTATTCCTCAGTATTTTCGGAAGAAACACTGGATATTGGTATTTTATGCCTTCCTAGGTTCTTATTTCTATTGACTGAATTTCTTCCAAAACTTCACTCCGCTCTTCTGTCGGCCATATCCAACAATGTCATCCATTTTGATGATCAATCGATTGAGCCAAGATGCGTGCTGAACTAACCACAAAACTGTTCGATGAAGGAAACCATCCTTCTTGTTGTAGGGACATGATCGGATACAGTTTGAGCATTCTGATCCGTTCTCCACCCAAAAACCATAGCAAGTTTCGACATCCACGTACCACTTCCTTATTCCTGGATTGTTCGAAATCGTGCTTCCCTCCCAAACCTGTTCTCTGCCATATGGTATAGATTGAGAGGGACAAGTTGTTGCACACTTTTCACAAGTTTCACAGAATCGTATCACAGATTTACAGAACCCTTCGTCAGGGTAGTCCCGGATAAGTGGCATGTCTGTGATGACCTTCGCGATACGCACTCTAGGACCATGTTCCTTAGTTATTAGGATCCCATGTCGTCCATACTGACCCAAACCAGCATCGATTGCTTGCGGAACACTCAGGGAAACATTGTTGCCACAGGTCATTGCATCGTAGCCAAGACGCTGAATGAAAGCAGACAGTTCGACCTCCACAAAAGCCATTGTTGAATAACCAAGGGCTGTTGCAGCAGAGCTGGTGAAGGTTGGCGAAGTTGCGATGGCATCGTAATCCATCTCGATAGCCATTACAATGACATATTCCATTGATTCAGGAACATCGTATGGTTTGCCTTGTCGATCAACTGAGTATAGCCAATCACGGTTGAGGGGAGCAATCCCTACTAGGTCTGCTCCGAAGAATCGAGCGGCTTTTTTCACCATATGTGACAATTCATGAGGATCTGTTATCCTCCTCTCTCCAACCTCAGATCCCTCAGGATCAAGACCTAGTCCTGGACGAACAATTGAATGACGTGAGTCATAGAGTTTCCAAGCAGCAACACCAAGCTCGTGTTCGAATCTCCCATATCCTAGGATCCCTTTTGATATCATGTATTCCGCACCAGAGAACTCTGTTTGGTGATAGTATTGGAATTTGGAATCATATTGGACTCTGGCAAATACAGTATCAGCCTCAGACATCTGTTCAAAGGAGGATGATACATCATAGGGACAGTATTCGGTCATAGCACACGCAATAATATGAGAACTCGTGGTTTTTGTTCTAACTTCCATATCTTCGGTTTTGATTGCATCTAAAGGGCAGACGCGAACACATGCGAAACAGATTGTGCATGTTTCAAAGTTAATTACTGGATATTCCTGACTTTCACGAAAACTCAGTGGTGATTGATCACCATGTACTCTATGGCAGGCGTCCAAACACTCACGATTGCAGGCAGAGGGGACACAGGCTTTAGTGTTCACATGCATTAGGAATTCTCCAGAATAATAACGCAACCTTCACATTGCAACTAATACATTCTTCTATAGGAGAACAGAAAAGAACAAGACTGCCTTCCATTACATGTTTAGGACTGAGCAGATTGAAAAAACACATTGTCATTTTCGAACCATCCGGCCTCCGCATATCTGTTGATGAGCAGCATATGTTTCTTGAAGCCATTCGGATGGTTGGATTGCATTTACCCTCAGACTGTGGGGGAGCAGGGACTTGTGGCAAGTGTTCGCTCATTCTTCAACCAGCTCCAGAACCAACAACCGTTGAAATGAAACATCTTGCACCTAATGAGCTTGAGAAAGGTTATCGTTTAGCTTGCCAACACATTGTGAATGTGGACACTCGAGTGGTGATATATGGGGAGAAGGGAGAGGTACAGATACTCACCGAGGGAGTTACTGGTTTCGACAGCTGGAATCTTGATCCTGGATATGCAAACCAATATGGAATTGCTATTGATTTGGGAACAACAACAATTGTTGCGTATCTACTTGCTCTAGACTCAGGCCTACAGATAGGCCAAGTGGCTTCACTCAATCCACAGGTAGTCTACGGCGAAGATGTAATGTCAAGGATAACTCATGCAGTCCGGGAACAAGACGGACTCACCGAGCTCAAATCAAGAGTCACTTCAGAGATTGAGACCATTATCGACTCCCTTGTTGGATCTTCAGGGATTGAGATGGAAGCCCTCTCAAAAATGGCGATTGTTGGAAACACTGCAATGCATCATCTATTGTTAGGTGTGGATGTAAAACCTCTTGGTGTTGCACCGTATGAACCCTCAATTCGGGATAGTGTTGTTACTTCAGGATTGGAACTGGGTTTGCCAAGAGCACCAAGGATTGAGGTCTTTCTCCCACCAAACATTGCAGGTTTTGTGGGAGGAGATACCGTCGGGTTCATTCTTTCTCAGCGACTAGATCTGACTAATCGGATTATCCTTGGGATTGATGTTGGAACCAATGGTGAAATTGTATTGTCGAACCGGGGTGAACTATCATGCTGTTCAACCGCTGCAGGACCGGCATTTGAGGGTGCTACCATCAGATACGGAATGCGTGGGCAGAGAGGTGCCATAGAACATGTTATCATTAAGGACCTTGATACACCTCCAGAGCTTTCTGTCATAGGAAATATAGAACCTCAAGGTATCTGTGGGTCAGCCATTGTTGATTCTGTATCGGAGCTGAGAAGGATAGGCATTATCAATAGCAGTGGTAGGATGCAGACCATCTCTTCAAGGGTATTTACTGATGATGATTTTGGACTTAGCTACAAATTAACCGAAGAGTCCAGTACATCACGATTGATTTCATTTAATCAGAAAGATGTTCGACAAGTTCAGTTGGCGAAGGCGGCCATAAGTGCAGGGACAAAGATATTGCTACAAGAAGCTGAAATCGATATTAGTGACATTGATTCAATAATGTTGGCTGGTGCTTTTGGAAGTTATATCCGACCTGAGAGCGCACTTGGCATCGGACTTTTACCTCCTGTGAAGAGAGAATGTATAATTCAGATAGGCAATGCTGCTGGAGAGGGTGCAAAAGTACTCTTGCTTTCAAAGGAAGCAAGAGAGATTGCCAATGATTTCGTTTCTAAAGTCAAGTACATAGAGCTGGCATCTCACAATGAATTCCAGTCTCTATTCATTGATTCAATAGCCTTTCCCTAAGTTTTGAAAATAGTAAGTACCATATGGATGATGAGAAACCAACAAGAATGACATTAAATTCCAAGCTTGGGAAAAACTAAGCTCTTCAACTTCTCAACATTCAATCGTACAATATCCCATGTTTCATCATCGTCCTCAAATGGGGGTTCCTGTTTTGGCGGTTCGTAGTGGAAACCAGATAGCACAGACATGACAACACCAATACCCCATTTGAATGAGTCATTCGTGTAGCCACCGCCTGCAACGACTCCGAAATGACCCTCACTGAATCTATGAGCGGCATTGTGAAAATATGTTGTAGTATATCGAATCAGGTCAGTGGTCAGGTTGAGGTGTGCCAGACGGTCTCTGTAGTGAGCATCAAAGCCTGGTAGGAATATAATGAACTCTGGTTTGAAGAACTCCACAAGCGGGGGTACAATCGCATCAAAGGCATACTTGTAGACGCCATCACAGGAGTCCATTGGAAAGTGCATATTGATATTGTATCCGAGTCCAGGACCTTCTCCAATATCATCAATGAACCCATCGTGAGGATACATCCATTCGGGGTCCTCATGAAAGGAGATCTGCATGACTCTGGGATCGTCATAGAAATAGGTCTGAGTTCCGTTTCCATGATGCACATCAAAATCAGCAACTAGGACCCTCTGATAACCGAGATTTTTCAACTCATAGACTCCAGCTGCAACGTCGTTGAAGATGCAAAATCCTCCACCCCACTCGAATTTTGCATGATGGAAACCCCCAGTAGGAGAGAGAAAATGGTCCAATTTCCTAGCTGCTACAGCGCGGACTCCCGTCACTGTAGCACCGGATGTTATACTCGCATTCTCGTAGATACCCGGAAACGCAGGTGTGTCAATAGCAATCTCTCCTTCACCGGTTTCTGACATTCTTCTGACGGCATCAAGGTATGTTTGTGCATGAATAGTCTTCAGCAATTCATCAGGAAGGGGTTTAGGAGTTAGGATTTCAACATTAGGCTGACTTAGAAAATCATTAGCAGCTAGAAAGTCATGTACCATCTGGAACCGTCCTACTTTGATGGGATGTTTGGTTCCAAAATCGAATGTTTCTAGACTTGGGTCCCAGAGAAAGCCAACTTTACAGTGGTTTGTGTTCGTCATTGACCTGCCCGAAATCTGTGCACACTTATATGGCTATGCAACAAGAATGCACAAGGTGCAGGATAGAAATTGAAGATTCGCTCGGTCGCTGAGGTGCCTACTTCTGCGAATGTATATTCGGTATATGTTCGTCAGAAACAGGATGCTAGCACCCAGATTTTTTCTTTAGATTATGGAGACCGTCTGAGGGTCTTTGATGCCAAGGGAATACTTCGAAGCACGAGAAAATGGAGTAGCAAAGTAAGGTGTATTGCCGTAGGAGATATTGAGGGAGAAGGCAAGGATGCTTTGGTGGGTGGCGTAGGAAAGAAAGTCCTAGTTGTTGATCACAGAGGAAGACCGGTTTGGAACATCAGACTGGAGAGCAACGTCGTTGCTTGTGATGCCAGAGATGTTGATGGAGATGATGCTGCAGAGGTTGTTGTTGCTTTACAGAACAACCGAATAATACTCTACAACGATGATACAGATGCAATTTTCACAAAGACAATGGGTAACCCCGTTGCAGATGTTTGGTTGGAAGACATCACGAAGGACACAGAACTCGAGATTGTGGTCGCAGACAAAAGCGGTCTGATAACAGTTCTCACTGCCGCAGGATACCAGCTAAGAGAGTTGCAGCTTGGTTCACGTTTGACTGTTTTTGCAGTACTTACATTTGGCAAAAGGACTCTATTCATAACAGGAGATCAGTCACCGATTTTGAGAATCTGGGATCTTGATGGTAATGAGGTTGATAGACTAGACATTGGAAACACACCAAGGGCTATGGCTACAGGAATTCCAGATGACATATCAGATGTTGCTTTTCTTGTCGTAAGCACCAAGGACCGAAAACTTAGCTTCTGGGAGGTCCAAGAGTCAGGCAAGGCGACTAGGACCGAGAAGGTAATTCTTCAGCAGATTAGTTCTACAAAGACAGTATTATACAGAAGAGCCATCAAATGCGGGAATTGTGGTGCTCCAGCATCGCCTGAGGCGTCAACGTGTGGATCCTGTGGCGCGACTTTGGAGATGATTGAGGAGTATCTAGTGGAGGAGTACATTCAAGAAAGTATTGACTCAGTCACATCGAAGCACGACAGAATCAAACTGAAGGATCTGGACAAAATCCTTCGACGGACGTTGCCAAGACCCGCTGCGTATAATCTGCGTAGGAGTCTTCAGGCAATGATTCAGAGTGATGAGATCGAAGGGCATATTGAAGGCAGTATATTTGTGAGAACGAAGAAGAGGAAGATACCCGCGCCATCGAAAAAGGATATCCAGAAGGTAAAGGGATCTCTTCGAAATCTTCTACGCGGAACTGACACACTAGATGTACGCCTCCTGGAACGTGAAACAGGTGTCGATCGCAGAATTCTGAGGAGGACTTTGATAATTCTCCTTGGTGAGGGGATTGTGCAGGGTACATTATCGGGTGATGAATTCATCCTAGAAAAGAAACAAGACATCAATGATTTCGAAAGAAAGTTGGTGGATGAACTATCAACTTGGAGTGGTTAGAGAGAGTTGTTAAGGAGTTTCATGATTTTCAAAGTAGTGGTGGAAGATAGATGAATATCTCAAAGCGAATAGTAATCACATTCGTCACTGTAGCATTAATACCGATTCTTGTAATTTCTTCATTGTCGATACTAGCTATTAATGACGTTTCAAATGCGAATGCATCCGATGCCGCTGAGGAGCTGAAGGCTGAGGAACTTGCTAATTTGGTGAGGCTCTCTAATGACACAGGCGTCTTCATTGAAGAGAGATGGAAGAATTATGTAGATGGCGTTTATATGATGGAAGCATACTGCGAAGACCTATTCAATGAGAGAATTAATGCGACGCCACGTTACAACTACTATTGGGACCAGGCAGAAGAGCCAAATTGGGGAGATCTGACCTTTGAAACAGACCCAGGCATCGTTGATGCTTATTTTTCGGACTTCATCACATTTCAAACAGATTGTTACTATATGCCTCGATTTGCGTGGAACAACAATGATCCGCATGACCTTTCCCCAGGGACTCAATATGCACTTGATGTTTCATCAAATATGGTCAATGTCTTCAAGGCACTGCATGCAATGAACGAGGATTATAGGTGGTTGTATATGGGATTCGACCTGGGGATCTCAGACCAACACCTATTCAGGAATTATCCCTTTGATGATCTCATTTACTTCCAATGGGATGAAAATGAGGAAATTGGTCCTCCGGAGAATGACTATGACCCGAACTCAGAGGATTGGTATACAAATGTTGTAGCACAAGATCCAGGTGATGACAGTGTTGTCTTCACTGAACCCTACATTGATCCTTCAGTTGGTCTAGTAATATCAATGGGAAGACCTGTACGGTTTGACAATGGAACACTGATTGGCGTTGTTTCTGCGGACGTAACAATGGCTACAATAAATGAAAAGGTACTAAGTCTGGATGTGCTCAGTAACGGGTATGCGTATCTCCTCGACAGTTTTGGGAATGTTATCGCCCATCCAGACCTTGGTGTATTTGATGAACCACTTCCTATTGAGATGCTTGAGTTTGGTTCGTTGACAAGCTCTGAAGCGGAAACATTCAATGATCTACTTACTTCCACAGTTCTCGTGGAGGAATCAGGTTCAGAGCAATTTCAGAAGAATGGTCAGCTTTGGCACATGGCTTTTGTAAAAGTCGCAAACACCGATTATGTGTTGGCAATTATAGTCCCTGATTCTGATGTAATTGGACCGGCAACTGCGATGCTTAATCTTGTTGGAACGCAGACACTTATTCTAACCCTTGCTCTAGGAGCTGTTCTGGCCATAGTAGCAGGAGTTGTGACGGTGGTTTCCTACCGTCGTGCTCATTCAGTTATTGAACCAATTACCGAAATGACACGTCTCGTGAACAAGATGGCCCGGCAGGATTTCACTAGAGGAATCACAACTGCAGGTGCGATGTATGAAGAAGTTGGAACGACTGTTGACGCATTACTCAGTTTTCAGGAGGCTGCAAGATTTGGTAATCAGGCTTTCATCAGAGGCGATCTTAACAGAGCAATGGCCAACTATCAGAATCTGCTGGAAATCAGCCGTAGGCTTGAGATTGAAGTTGGAGAACAGACTATGCTCCTGAACATTGGAAATGTGTTCAGACAGCGTGGAGACACAGGAAATGCTATGGATTACTATAAGCAGTCTTTAGGCATTGCCAAGAGATTACTCGAAAAAGCCAAGGAAGATGGTGCAGATGAGGGTGACGCACTTGTAAGGATTGCATCTCTATATCACAACATGGCCCTTGTTGAGATGGACAGAGGGCATGCTGACAAATCTATGGAACTTCTTGAAGACGCTGAGGCGATCGATAGAACTATGAAGAATCAATATGGCTTGGCAAAACGTTTCGATGCCATGGGTCTCGTAATGATGCATGACGGTCGTTATAGTCAAGCCCTGTCGAAATTTGATGAGGCAAAAGAGATTGCCAAGTCAATAGACTATGTGAGAAGTCTAGCATATATCCAATATCACGAGGGCGAGTTATATCAGGTTCAAGGAAAATGGAAGAAGGCTGAAGATGCATATAATGAAGCAATTTCATTCGGACAAGAAACGGATGAGCTCTGGTTAGTTGTGTATGCAATGCAAAGGCTTGCAGATGTTCTTGACCAGCAAAATAAGCCAAGTCATGATGTCAGGAGGAAAGCTGAAAAACTCAAACGTTCGATTATGTTCAAGAAGAGTGTAACATTCGTAATTGACTACTCAGGTAGCATGCAGGCTCAGAATAGAATCAGAGCTGCAGTCAGAGGTGCTTTGGAGATTTTCCATAGTCAGGTAAACCCGCAAGATGCAGTGTCTATCATAGTTTTCAACTCATCATATCGAGAACTTCTCCCACTCACAATCAAGGGAGAACGTGAGGACGATGAGAACAAAATCGTAAAGACGCTGAAGTCATTGAAGTATCCAAACTATGCTACAGCATTCTATGACGCTCTTGGTAGAGCCCTAGAGGAGCTTGAGAAGATTGAATCCAGTGAGCACAGGTGGGTAATCGCATTAACTGATGGACAGGATAACAGCTCGGAAATATACTCGTTGGATATCCTTGAGGGTATAATCACCGAGAAAGACCGAATGAAAAGAAAGAGACCTCTGACAATAGAGGGCTTTATCCGGGATCACCATCTTGATGTGAATCTACTCATTATTGGTGTTGGGCAGGAGCTAAAGGAGAGGGTCGATACTGATAGACGAATCAGATCAGCTAGGACAGGACAGCCAATAACAACAGAGGAGCTCCTTGAATCGATTTGTGAGAGAGTCCCAGAGGGTCAATATATCTCGGTAGTGGACAGTGCAAACGTGCGACTAGATATCGAGAAAGCGTTTGAAAAGGTGGGAGTCATGATGGCACAAATGGAAGTTGGAGGGACTACTACGGATTACTGATGGAGGTGAAATGAAAATGGTTCAATCAACAACACAAACCAGAAAGAAAGGGAAATTCCGAACAAACGTAATTCTCACCTTCCTAGTAATCTCACTTGTATCACTTGGAGCCACTGGGGTGGTTTCTTTGACCTTCGTGGATTTGATAGGCAACTCAACGAGGGATCAGAGCTCAACGGCTTTGGAGAATCAGATTCAGATAAATATGGATGAAACGGCTCAAAAAACCGCGTTAGTCATTAACCAGAAACTAACCAGCGCGGAAGGGATGATTGCAGCGGCAGCCGAAGAGCTTGAGGCGTTGTTTGATGCAAGCTCTACATATGCACATCGAGAAGTCTACTATGACCTCTTGTTCGAGGACGACTCAGTTTCCCCTGCGCCATCAGACAATCATTACGATTCCAACTACGGACTCAACGTTTCTTGGGAGTATAGCAGCTGGTACATTGCTGGAACTGATTCTACGAACTATAATTCAACATATGCTGACATTCCCGCAAATGCAGACAAGCTTGGACAAGTATCTAATATGGATTATATCTTCAAGGCCATACACGACCAAGTAGAATTCAGATGGCTCTATATCGCCTTTGCGGACGACGGGCTCTTCATCAATTACCCCGGTAGTATATTGGGTCCAATATCAGATGCAGCAAGAATAGCTGAACCATATGATCCAAGGGGAGAGTACTGGTATCA
>JBHLOX010000044.1:7185-17452 GCA_048940045.1 Promethearchaeota archaeon | reverse complement strand
ACACGCAGAACCAAAGCCGACATCAGAAAGATCGAGTTACAGGACAACGCAGGTCTCCCCGAGTTCGATGATGAACTCGTTGTAGGCTGGGGTGGAATGTACCCTGACTCAAAGACGAAGAAAGAGATTGAGCCTGACATCAAAGAATACTTCGAAAAACGGGGTGATGGTCTTGAAGCGGAAGAGGACACTCCCGAAGTTGATGAAGATGTTGTAGTCGAGGCTGAGACTGTGGTAGGTGAGAGCTAGTGAACCGTGTGCGAGGAATGTTCAGAGTATACCGCTGTGGTCTTTGCAAGAACATTGGCTATGTCCATGTCGAAACCGAAGATGAGGAGTCTCGCTGCAGCCTTTGTCAAGGAATCATCCTGCACGAGCCAGGTACGGTCTATGCAGTTACAGTCCAAGAGGCTCAGTCCATTGTTCGTGAGCTCGTGGTAGAGTCGCAGATTTCCAAAATAAGACAGGGTGGAAATGGTAGAGGTCTTGGAATCAAGAAACGTGTGTTCAACATCATCGAGTCCTTGGTAGATATGAACAGAGGTCGACCGGTCACCATTGAGAATGTGATGAGAGAGTGCAGCGAGGCAGGAATAGACATTGGTCGTGCGATGAAGTTCATGGACACCCTGGAGTCAGAGGGTGTGATTCGCAATGATGGAGTGGCCGTGTCATTGACAAAGGAGGCTTGGATGGATGTCTAGCACAGAGAATCGAAACCAATCAACATGGGTGTCACCAACTCCACCAAACATACCACGCAGCTCGATGATCAACCTCGTGAATCTCTTGTTGCGAGATTCCGCACACAGAATCACTGTGTTGGAACGAGCGAGAAGTCCAGATCCAGAACTCTATGTTGTCACCAGAGTTGACTGGAGAAACCCCGATCTAGAGAAGCCAATGCTTCCTCAACTTCCAAGACTTCTCTCACTACTAGAAACTCTTCGGGGATCTAAAGGTGTTCCAAAAGAAGTCAAACTGGATAGCACAGAAGGCGTAGCAGTCTATCTAGCCACAGGCATCAGAGTTTCTGAGCTCCCAAAAGATTCGAAGGAGTCTGTCCAAGAACTGATGTCAATAATTGAGGATTCTCTCACTCACTTGCTCTCAACTATGAGAGAGGTTGAGAAATGGTTCTGGAGAGCGGCTCGACAGAGAGGATTTAGTCCAGAAATTGTTGAACGAATGGCAAGGAAGGAAATTGGATTTAACTCTTCAGAACTAATGATGAGATTCCAGCGGTTGCTACACAAATACTTCTCTTTGAAATTCAGAATCTACCACGCGGAAGCACAACTAAGAGTGGAGGCAGATGATTGAGCGCAGCGACGACCGACACAATGGAGTTCTTTCCCTATTCTCCTAGGCAACACCAGGAGAAGGCAGTCGGTCTCGCAGTAAACGCCTACTCAAACAAGACAGTTGGTCTACTCTCAGCAGACTGCGGTGTAGGAAAGACCATTGCAGTTCTCTCTGGATACTTGGCCGCTCGAGGTCATGACAGCACATCTAGACTGTTCGCATTGACAAGAACTCACTCACAGTCAAAGGTCTTCGAGAGTGAGCTTGAGGTTCTTCGATCAGTAAAACCAGATCTCACTGCTACGACAATGGTTTCGAGGGTTCATGTCTGTCCCATTCGACACAGGATGCAATCCTTGAGCTCTACGGGATTCATGCGAGCCTGTGCTCAGATGATAAAGACTGGGTCATGTCACCATTATTGGAACTTCTACAAGAAGAATAAAGCAGATGGAAGAATTGTCATTCGTGATGTACAACGAGAGGTCGTTCAAAACTTGCTTGACTCGGGTGTTGTCACTAGAGAAAGAGTCGAGGAAAGGGCTGAAGATGAAGGGGTCTGCCCATACGAGATGATGCGTTGGTGTGCAAGGAGCAGCAGGGTGATTATTGGACCCTATGGTTACATATTCAGGTCGAGAGTGCGTGATGCATTGCTGGCGTCTCTAGGACTCTCACTTCCTGAAATAGACATCCTGGTTGATGAGGCTCACAACCTCCCTGGACATGTCTTGGATGCTGAAACTTCCCAACTCAGTAATGAAGACCTCCGGTGGTTAAAGGAAAACCACCAGCTGGTCACGAAAGAGACCGGTCTCAAGTGGATACGAGAGGTCATTGATTTTCTTTGGGAAACTATGATGGTCAATCTGGATAGGATGTACAATCGGAGCGAGAGGGTGCTTGACAAATGGGACGTTGCTCCTCGTTTCATCAAGGAGGATGACCTTGAGATACTTCAGTCCGCTGGAAGACCTGGATTAGGAGACCCTGAAACTGCAGGATTGATAGAAACTCCACTTGACCGTCTGATCGAGTTTCTTTTCACTTCTCAGAGGGCATCTAAGAGTGAAGGATGGCATGTCACTCTACATAGCAAGAAATCTTGGAGTGAAGATGGTCCAACAACCAAATCTGTTCTTATGATTCAACCACTGAATTCGTCAGGTTTCACAGCACCAATTCTTAGGAAAGCAAAATCCGCAGTTCTAATGTCAGGCACATTAAGACCTCTCGATTACTATTCTAGATTACTTGGAGTGTCAGGAGCTGTTGCTGAAGACCTTGTCAGCCCATATCCACGCGGCACAAGACTTGTTCTTGTGGATAAGACATTGAATACGAAATACCAACTTCGGGGACCAGACCTCTGGCGTGATCTTGCTCAAAGAATAACAACCGCATTGACAACGATGCCAGCCAATAAGAGTGCACTGATCGCATTTCCGAGTTACAAGATGCTTCATGAAGTCATGAGTTACTCAATTGACACGGGATTCCGTGAAACTCTTGTTGAAACCCGGACCGAACGTATCGAAACCCTTGCTGAGGCTATTTCTGACAAACCTCAGGCAGTGTTCTGTGTCTACGGCGGGAAGTTCTCAGAAGGAATTGACCTAGTCAATGATGGCTCAAGCTTGATTGACCTGATTATTGGCGTGGGAATTCCATTCAGTCCACCCACAAGCTATCAGGTGGCACTTCAACGATGGTACGACTCTCGATTTGGTAATGGCTCTGGCTATTACTATGCTGCAGTTGTACCCTCAATCCGACAGGTCGCACAACTCGTTGGTCGGTTACGACGGTCTCCAACAGACACTGGAGTTGTAGTTCTTCTTGATAATAGATTCCTCAAGCATCTGATAGTCTTCGGAGATGACATCGTATCAGATGTCTGGCCATACACGGATATTGAGGAACTAAAACTCGCAATTGGTCAGTTTGTTAAAATGCAGGAGGGATCGACTTGACGAAGTTCATTGACATACCAATCAGGTGGCTTGCACTCTCTCTATTCGCCACAACACTTCTACTGAAGATTTGGATCTCTCCTAACGATCCCCTTGGCATCTCAATGATTGGTGCAGGACTTCTGATCTATGCTTTAGTTCTGTTTCTGGAATATAGGGCGACCTATGATCCCAATGTGCTGTGGGACAAACAGCGTGGGTTCATTGCTATAATCAGACCTTGGAGAGTTGAGCTTTGTGCTGCACGTCTTCTTGGAAGTGTTCCACTTGGCATTGACCTAAGCCACTCCGCGAGAAAAGTCTTACAAGCGATGCACACAAGATTTGAGAATGAAGAGGGTGGGACTCTTGTCTTCTTCATCAATCGCCCTGTTGGAAATGAGTCAACAAAGGTGGGAATGCTAGTTCGAAGAAGTGCACTCCGACTCCCCAATACCAGATCAAAGATAGAGAATCTATCGAAGCATTTGTTCGCCGACATAATGATACTGGAGAGTTCTATGAGAGCAGCCTACCCACATCTACCGGTCGAACGGGCAGAGAAACAAGATATTCTGATGGTTAACACAGGAGGTATGGAAATCAGTGTATCCCATTGAACTACGCTCTGGTCTTGAGATACCCTCGGGTGTCAAACCTGAAGATATCATGAGGTCTTTAGAACATGGTCACGGATACAAATGGACTGTTCTTACGCGACGACCAATCCTAGTTGCACATGGAAACCCAACCCTCGGAAATATGCCCGAGTTACTACTGACTGGCAATCGTTCAATGGTCATAGCTGGTGGAGACCCTGCATATGTTGGTCGTCTTAGACAAGTTCTAGACATGCTTCAAAGGCATTCACAACGCATTATCACGAAACAGGAGGGAGTCTAAGGTGGGTAAGGGCTTGATTCTTGGCACGAAACCCGAGGTTGACCCTCTTGAAAAACTGTCCGAATCTAAAAGCACCATTACTACCGGGGTCGAGATTCGATGGGAGGAGCGAGGGGTTGGTCTCCCACTCGCGAGAGTGCTCTTAGTCTCGTTTGTGGCAATTGTTATCGGACTCTACATCCCAATGGCGGCGAGCATTGCTGCAATAATCCTTTTCTTTACTCATCTCATTTCGCCGAAACTCCGAGGAACCAAAGAAATGAACTCACTCCTTCAAGAGTGGGAGGAGGTTCCTGAGGGGGACATCTCCTGTTTGGTTGGCTCTGAGAGTCTGGAGCTACGAGGGATAGGCGGCACTCGTTGTTCCATAGGTCTAGACCTCGGAAAAGCAAGCCCGAATCTACTGGGTAATGTTGGATCACTGGTAAGAGCCTTAGACACCTCTTACGGTTTTTGCCTCTTGGTAGCCATGAAACCAGAAACGATCACAAGGGCACTTGACGGGGAAAAGATCTCCGATCTCCTGGAGGGGTATCTAAATCGACTATCAAAAGGAGATCTAGAATCATATGTCCGTAAACGCAGTGGAATCTGGATATCACATACGACAATTGTGGGTCATATAGGCGATTCAACAAATACAGACTCTTTCGACTCTGCAGTAAGAGCTGCAGTACCAGAGAAAGATTGGGAGAAGGTTGAACCACGAGAGCTTTGTTCACGAATGAAGCACCACCAAATTGATCATCAAAGTGGTTGGTTCTTCGCCGCAGGTTCGGAATTATCAGAGTGGCTGGTTCAGTTACGAAGTGAGTTGGCCTCAGAGGTGGGAAGTAATATCCCTGGCCAGTTCATCGCACCGATTCGTGGTCGCGCAGATGATTACAGATTGGGTGTTACCCTAAATCCTGATACACTTCAAACAGGACCTCCTGCCGGGATGTCGCACCTTGAACTTGCCTCTGGGACACTTGTCTGCGGGGGTTCTGAAAATTCGCGTCATCATATCTTGACTCTACTTGTATCTGAACTACTGCGAGCAGAGAAGAGGGTCATCATTGTAACTGGTTCTTCTTCACTATCCCGACTGACTGGACTCACTGAAGCTTCAGTTTATCTTGAATTGGGAAAGGATTTAGTCCTGAATCCTGTTGATTCAGAAGGTATCTCCCGAAATGAGTATGTTCCCCTTCTCATCTCTGCCTTACAGGTTGTCGCTGCTCAAGATTTGCGAGGAGCAGCTGAGCTTGAGATTGCAGTTTCACGTGCTGTGTCTTTAGGAAATGCTACGCTCGCTGATGTACGTTTGAATCCTGAGTTTGACGACCCGAACTTGGTTCCATCAGATTCTCAGACACCTCATGAGCAAAGACCATCAAAGAAATCACTGAAAGGAATAGAAGCAATCCGGTCACTCCATATGGGGCCAGCTGCAAGAGCGTTCTATGGAACTCAAACTGTGCCAATTAGGCGTCTTGGGGATCCATCCTTGTCAATAATCAGGACCTCTCTTGGGTCTACAGGTCTAGACAGCTTTGCATGGAATCTAATATGCATGAAACTCGCTGGCATGCAATCTGATCCGAATTTGGTCATCATTCTCGATGGTGCTGAGAACATGAGAATCAGAAATCGTCGGTTCATGAAACATGATTCCTTCTCAGAACGTTTACTGAGGAATTTGAAGCAAAGAGGTCCCGTAGTATTGGCTCTTGAACATCCCGCGGATATGGCACCAGGAGCCATTGGCGTCCTTACCTCTTGTGTTTCCCTAAGAATTCGAGAATCTGTTGACATCAAGATAGTTGCAGACTTGCTGGGTCTGAATGTGTTGACGACAGGGATGCACACTAAAGCACGTATCTCGCCGCGAGAGTCTTCATTTTTGAGAATAATGGATGATCAAACAGCACTCCTAGTTCATGATGGTACTGAAACATGTCAACCAATTCGATTGGACGAGCTACCTAACCTCTCGACATCAGACTCTACAATAGATATGTCACATAAAATTGACAGATTGGTCCCCTCTGAAGCTCCCGATATGATATCCCCTGACAGAACACTTCTAGACATGGTTACTGCTGGCAGTACCGATCTAGCGATTCGAGTACTCAAGCTTCTTGAAAGATATGAACCTCTTACAGAGGAGGCTGTACGTCGATTTGTTTTGGCAAATGGGACTGACACAGATCCGGATATTGAAGGTGTGCTTGCTAGATTAGAGCACGCTAGTATGATTTTGCGTGGTCATGAAAGCCATAGTGGGGTTTCGTACACGAATTTCAGAATCACAATGAAAGGAAGCATGGCTTTACGTCAAGCTGAGGAAGTGGTAGGTGCAAGTGAATGATGGGTGTTGCGGATGTATCCTCAAAGGTGGAGGAAATCATTGGCAAAGTGGGAATCAAACCTAGAGGAATCCAGAACCTCGCTATCGACAAGGGCCTCCTTAAAGGAAAGAGTGTCATGGTATCCAGTCCTACTGGATCAGGGAAGACCCTTGTCGGAGAACTGGCTTTGCTCCGTGCAGTGACTGCTGGACAAAAGGGGATGTTTCTTGTCCCACTTCGAGCTCTGGCAGTTCAGGTGAGCCAAGTCCTCAAGGAAAGATATGAGATCTTTGGAGTGATCATCGGTCTCAGTACTGGCGATTTTCAAAACTCTGGAGAGGATCTTGGAGAGAACGATATCATCGTCACAACCTACGAGAGGGCTGACTCTCTTTTACGTCGAAATGCAAGCTGGATTGCTGAACTGGGAACAGTGGTTATTGATGAAATCCAGACACTTGCTGATCCTGTTAGAGGAGCTCGTCTTGAAAGCCTCATTATCAGAATGAAACGGCAACTTCCAGACCCCCAGTTGGTTGCACTCTCAGCCACTATTGGCTCACCTGACGAGCTTGCAGAATGGATGGGCTGTGAAAGTATAGAGTCTGATGATCGCCCGGTCCCTCTTGTTAGTAAGGTGATGGTTGCAGCTAACAAGAACCGCAGTCTCAAGAAATTAGTAATGACAACTGTGCAGGGTGACGGTCAAGCTATTGTGTTCAATCGGACCAGAAGAGAGGCAGAGGTACAGGCTCTTAGATTAGCTGAGGATGTAGGTCGACAGTTCACATCAGCTGAAAAAAAACGATTGGACTTAGAACTGAAATCCCTGGAGAATATCAATACTAACATCCCCTCAGATTTGAGGGCCTTATTACATGATGGTTCTGCGTATCACCATGCGGGACTTGACTATCACACTCGGAAACTCATAGAACGATTATTCAATCAAGGTCTAGTCAGAGTGATATCCGCCACATCAACTCTTGCCGCTGGGATGGACCTGCCTGCACGAACGGTTGTCCTTTCAAACACAAAATCTCTGCAGGACTATCGTACACTTCTATCTGCAAACAATGTGCATCAAATGCTTGGTAGAGCTGGTAGACCCAACCGGGACAAAGTCGGATTCGGAATAATCCTTGCTGGGAGCACAGGCGAAGCAGACAGGATCAAGAATCGATACTTCGATGTTATATCAGACTCAGAAACTGGAAAGGAGTCTCTCATACCGAAATACGATCCAATCTCGAGTGTTCTTGGTGAATCTAGCTCGTTGGCGGAACAACTCCTTGTGATTCTGGATATGCTCTCCTCAGCTACGATGGAAGAGATTGAGAACGGTATCCTTGGAGAATCATTTCTTGTGCACAGTGCTATCCGCAACTCAAGGGCTCCTATGAGAGTGCTTCAACTTGGTGAGATCACTACTGAGGCTGCAATTGAATGCCATGCTCTGACTGACACAATTCACTCGGGACGTAGGGGCGTTCTTGGGGCTGTTAAAATCCGAGAACAGCATGAAACCGTGATTGGAGGGATCGTTACTGGTTTCGGTGGTGGACAATATACATGCAGGTTCTCTGCAAGACTTTCAGAATCAAGGACAACAGAGGGACCAATGTGTTCTTGCGGTCAGCCAATAAGTGAGGATGGTATTCTATGTCATCACTTGGTAGCATTGGGCATAACCGCATCACGTGAGCTAGGAACACTTGCAGACTATGTAATTCCTCTAGCACTATCAGAAACCTCCCCCCTTTCATTGTTGATTAGACTTGGTCTTGTTGAGGGGGACGTCGCAACCAAACTAAAACCAACCAAACTTGGTAGGATTGTGAATAGGTTATACTTGAGTATCCCAACGGTTCGTGAATTACTCGCAATGATTCCAACCATAGAAGACAACACGCAGCTTCTATGGCTACTTCGTCACCTTGTGATTCTTGAAGGTGGAAGTAATTTAGATGATTCATTTGATCATATGATTGCTGCGCTAGCTTCTACTGATATATCAATCAGACAACTTGCAGACCAAATCGGAATTAGCATGGGCGACATGTATGGCTTACTCGAGTCTTCAAGATGGCTTCTTCACTCAGTATCAATCATTGCTGAGCTAGGGGGTCTTTCGAAGATTGTTGGAATGTCGCGGAGCCTTCTAGAGGCTCTTGAAAACCGGTTTAATGATAGTGGGGGGGAAGAAGAATGAACAGGGAGGAGAAGATTAGATGACTGTAGCAAAAGGTGAGGAGAAGGTGTCCAAGGAAGAAGGCTTGGAACAACCATCCTTGTCGAAAGAGATCAAGAAACACGACATATCAAACGCATTAGAAGTCACGGGTCATTTCACAACAAGATATCCTAACGGACTAACACTAGGAGTCAAACTTCAAGCGGTTCCAAGGACACGTGGCGTTCACGTGGATGTGGTCTATGTACTAGACCTCAGAGAAGCTGAGTTTGGAAAGAGTGGTCTAGCAATGAGAGCAGCTGTCCTTGAGAGTATCAATAGACCACTGCCTCGTGTAATGGGTGACGTAGGACTTGAAGAGTTCATGAGTGAACAGGCAGTCTTGACTCCCTGGGGACGCATCCGACTCTCTCTACTTCGAGGTTCAACAGAGAAGTCTGTGTCACTGATTCACGAAACAAGAACTGTCTATGTCATCACTGAAGGTACAAAACCCACAATGGACTTGACATGGCTCACTGATAGTGGAAGAGTGGTGACACCTGAGGAGTTTGTCCTGGCTCGAAGGAGCGATGCTCGTTCAGCTCTTCCAGATCTTAAGAAGAGTATACTAGCAAGTAAATGGGAACTTCTAGAGAGTGGGCTTACCAGAGGATGGTTTGGCATTCTTGCTCTTGCAGGTCTTATCATAGGAGTGGCAACAGTCTTTTCAGTACTAACTGTAGGCTCAGGGTCATTGATTATCCCCATTCTTGTAAGTGCGCTTTCAGGACTTGTTGGTGGATGGCTGCTTCAGTCTTCACGAAAATCAATCAATAGGTTTGTCACCAATATCTCAGAAGAGCAGAGAATACTCGACAGACTTGGTGATGCTGAGAGAATCTCACAATCAATTATTGAGAACGAGGACAAGCTCGTCATCATTGGTGATCTAAACTTCGTTGTTTCACCATTAATCGCAGCAGCTGGTCGTGCTCTTGAAGAGGGTGATGTTGATGCTGCAGTTAATGCAGCCTGTTCTGTTCTTGATGAGTGTGTCAGACTTGCTCCACTTGAGAGTGATTCCGCTTCAGCTTCAATGAAGTCTGCTGATGTTGGCCTCCGGAAGTTTTTGGGTCTCTTTGAAGACCTGGGAGGAGTTGAGGAGGAGGAATCATTGGCTTTAGCATATGTGGGTCTCACAGGTCACCTGACAAAAACGATTACCTTCACTGAAGCAGTTGAACATCTTACTCAATTGAACAATGCTCTCTATCATATTGGTGCATTACGACCCGACATCAAGGGCTCGATAGATGATCATCTCAATAAGAGAGCCATGAAGCAGACTGTAGAAGAGATTGACAAGGAACTTGCGTCTGAGGATGTTGAGCTTTCAGAACCCACACAGGAGGTTGATACTGGGGATATCGAAGAAACCAAATCTAGTGCTAGGGAAGATGCAGAAGAGGATGAGGAACTTTTAGACATGATGCTTCATGCATCAGTAGAAACTCCCACTACCAACAAGGGTTCAGAGAAGCCAAATGAACCTGAGATGAACATCACTGGAGCAGATGTAGTAACTGCAAGAACAAAGA
>JBHLOX010000044.1:0-7085 GCA_048940045.1 Promethearchaeota archaeon | reverse complement strand
GTATCATCAAGATAATCGGACTCATCTTTGCAGGAGCAATCGCACTTGCTGGAGGAGCTGAGCTATTGGCATCTGTCGTTGGAGTTGTTCTTGCATTTAGATCAGGAAATCCGCTACCAATTCTGCTGGTTGGTATAGTCACAATCACTCTTGTCAGACTTGTCAAGAGACAAAAGGAAGAAAACCCTGTCAAGATGATATTGAACATTGTAGCCTATGCAGCTACTGGCTATCTACTCATTATAGCTTTTATTTTAGCCCTGCCCTATGGCTTGGTGGCGTCTATAGTAGCTGCGATTGCCACATCTGTAGCTGTGTCCTTCATAGGAGACCCCTCCTCTCTGATGTTTCAGATTCATGACTATCTCCCCTCAACAATTGGTGGCTCAATCAATGGTATCCCCAATAGAGTTGTCCAGACTGGAGATGGTTCTTCATTCGCAGTCAATTCTGCAAACAGTGTCATCATCATCAATTCTGACCGCCGCGATAGAGTGGTTGAACTAATGAGAGAGCGTTCATTATTACCAATCTCATTGACCCATTTCGAGGACATTGATGTCCTATTCGTTTCGAACAAAGTTGACTGGGCTACGTTTGAGAGAGTGAATTCCCTTCTGAACATGTATGGTGTTGAAACCAAGGGACCAGTTCCTGCATTGCTTGCTGAGGCTATTCAAATGCTACCAATAATCGATGAACAGAATGGACTTCTGATGAGGGAATATAGGTTGGCGAAAGATGAGAAGACAATCAATGACCTATTATCTCTGTGGCCAACACGAATGACGATTTTCCCCACGGAAGCGGGTCTGAGAATTCTGGTACCGGAAATGGAAGTCATAGGTTTCAAAGTTGAACCAATGAAGCAGGGACATGAGTCAGATGTGCTTCTTAGTCGCGACTTCACTAGTATTAGGGAGGGTAAGGAATCAGTTGAGAGTCCCGCTTGAAGAACTTGATATTCCTACTGAATCTCTGATTCGATTCACTCCACGAGTTCTTGAACAATCCTTTGGAAGTATTGTACTACCACGGCAGATTAGTCTTCTACATGGTTTTGAACGAGCACCTCTAAGTATAATCGCTCACAGTGTCGCAGTGTCAGCAGCTAAATCTCTTCCGATGGCTAAATGCGTATTTTTAGATTCAGGGACAAACTATAGTCCAACCTTGGCGAGATCTGCCAGTCAGTCAACTGATAATGCCTCAGAACTTCTGAGTCGGATAATCGTAGGACAAGTCATGGGACTCTCTGATATTGAAGAAATGATGGGCCTGCTCTCAGAGTTGGGTAACGTTTCTGCAATAGTCATAGACAGTCTAACTGGTTCATTGAATCTGACCGGTGCTCCTGGTACCAAGGGTCGACAAAGGGAACTCTTTCACACACTTGAAACAATAAGGAAGGCGGTCAACAAACACAATACTCACGCACTCATTACTGACCACTCGGTTCGAAATTGGATTTCTGGGCAGCCTTCGCCCCTTGGAGGAAATGTTCTCTCACATGCTGTTGATAGTGTAGTGCGAGTGGACAGACTGAGAACCAATGATAATCTGATTCGAATACTCACGGAAAGATGTACAGCCACAAAGAATCCTCCCAGCATCATTGTCCGAGCCGACTCTAAGGGAATCAGAAGTATGAAGTGAGGAATAGCAATCATGGGTGTTAAGAACTGGAACGACAGTGTAGTCCCATGGCGATGGGCAGGAATGGAAGAGATTAGTCCAGGGTCAGTCGCGATAGATGTTCCTAACTACCTCACAAGACGACTTCTGGTCATTAAAACAACTAAGTCACAGGATGGCCGAATGCCGCTGGCTCATGTTGGAACCTTTCTGAATCTAGTTAAGTCAACCCTGAGTGTTCACATTTTACCTGTCATGGTATTTGATGGGCCTCCAGCTACAAGAAAACGCTCACCCAATCCTGAGCTTGTTCAGATCGCAAGCTCTCTCTACAAACAATTTTCCAAAGAAGGGGATCCCTTCAATGAAGACATCTCTGAGGCGCTATGGAAGAGTAGGGCTGTAAGAATGTATTTTGCTGCTGAACATCTCAGGGATCTCTCACGAGCCATGGGAGTGCCTACAATATCAGCACCCTCAGAGGCTGAGATGATGGCCGCAGCGATGTGTCGTGACAATCTAGTTGACACTGTTGTGTCCAATGATGTGGATACACTTCTCTTCGGAAGCCCTCATGTGACTAAACAACTTCAGATATCAGTTGCTCGAGTTCTCAGAGTGCGACTTGAAGAGTTAGAAAGACAGATGCGTCTGGATCTTGAGGGATTAAGAGACCTGGCAATCCTATGTGGTTGTGATTTTCATGACGGTGTAAAAGGAATCGGCCCTCGAAAAGGTGCATTACTTCTTCAAAGACATGGAGGTCTGTTAGAGGTCCTGAAAGCCAAAGGGATTCCTTATGCACAGCGCGAGGAGTTCATTCGCGCTCGTGAGGTCTTTGATGAACCTTCCTACATGTCCACTGATGATATTAAGCTGAAATTGAATCCACCTATTGTTCCGAAGCTTACACGAGCCCTCGGAATGCTGATGTCAGAAACTACAGCTGAAACATCTGTGGAGAAGATATTGAAGTTGTGGAAACAATTCGGCACTTGTCAGTCATCATTAGAGCAATGGATTTGATTTCAAATACTCCAAGGGTCTATGAATCCATTCTCATTAATCAACCTTTGAAGTACGGTCATGTAGTATGTTTTGTAAGATCTCAACCTTGCTGTGAATGCCTGAGTGGCTATACGATCCTTCTTGCTTCCACCTAAGAGCTTCTCTCTTATTACTCCTCCAACAACATCCGTTTTGTAGGGTGGTAATCGAAGATAGGCGACTAAGTTTGTTGACTGATCAGTGAGTACCCTAACAAAGGGAACTCGTGAGGTCATCCAATTAATGAACGATTCTCGTGACCGATGTTCCTTGAACCCGCATACAACAAGCATTCCTTCAGGTAGTCCACAGTACTCAAGTGCTGGAGTGTAAAGAAGACGAACTATCTTCTTGTCAAGCATACCTCTCAGATAGCGTCTGGCCGTTCTGGGCGCAAAGCCCATTTTTTCCAACATCCACTTTCTTGATACACGGAGTCCACGAACTGTCAGAACTGGACCAATAAGGTCAATTTGCCTTCTTGTCAACGGAGAAGGAGACCCCTTGCGATACTCGGTTTTGCGTATTAACCATGAGGGAGTTCTTCCAGGACGTCTGGAAACTGATTTCCAGGGTTCAAGTTTCCATGTTCTATTCTTCCTATCATAGAGAGCCATTCTCATAGATACGAGCTCAGAGTCGACTGTCATTTGTATAGTGTTGGGTGGTGTCGCTTCAAGTAGCCCTTCACTACTCTCAGGTTCAAGATGGACTGTGCACCCCTCATGACTAGACTCAGAGAGAATCATCCTTTCTGCAAGCCCTGCACTATGAATAATTGGTTTCTGCTTCTCTGTGAATACGAACCTGTATCTAAGACCCAGTCTGTTCATTGATGGGATGTGCCTCTCAGTAAGAACGAATCCCAATCGTTGCAGGGTATAATGGGACATTCTCCTCTTGGTTTCGACAACCTGTTCGATTTCAGAAGCAGAAGGACGTCCTGCTCTCTCACACTCTGATAGAAACTCACACACCTTGACCAGTGGTCCATAATCGAGGATGTTCATGTTTCCACGGAACATTTTCAACATTGATTCGTGCTTCGTGGCCGTTGGTCCATCAGGACGTAGAGAATGTATATTCCACTGTGTGAATGTCATTCGCTGAAGCTCTACTTCATCAAGTGAAACCGATCCAGCCCCCTTTCTATTTCCAATTTCCTCCATAACGTCACTAGCTACCTTTTGACGAGTTTCATCTTTGACTCGTTTGGATGAACGTTTCTCGCTATTGAGAGTTCTCACCCATGTGTCAATAATTGAAGAAAGAGGGTCTTCAGGTGCTATGGCTGCATCGATTGATGGATTCTGGATGAGTATCTTTTTGATGGACTGCTTTGTCGTCTTCAAGTCCTCAATGATATCATCTAATGTTCCCTCTGACAGTAGAGAGTCATGAATTTTCTGAAGACCATCTAGCCGGTGTTCTTCGACCTTCATTGACCAGAGCGGGAGGAGCCATAGGTTCTCACCTCCAATAAACCGTGATACAATGTTGATTGTGAAGAGTGCTGCAGACAATGAATCGAGTCCTTTAGGAACCAGAGGCCAATCTACATCTTTAGGGGTATCTTCCAGAACGAATCTTGAGAAGACATAGGAAAGAGTGGATTTCTCTTCTTTACTCAGATTGCCTGGAAAAAGTGAAGCGACCTGCTCTCTCAAAGAATCACCTATTGGAATTAGGGGTCTCATCTTGGTTGTGATTTTGTCAGTAACCTCTTCATGTCCGATAACTCTGTCAATAGCTACACCGCTGCTTGGTTCTCTAGGAAGGGGTTGTAGACCAAAGGTCCTCTCAAAGAGTGTTTCATCTAGCTTGGCTGTTTCTATGTTCCACGCTGATGAATCAGCTATAAGGTTTCGAAGGATGGTGAGATCTTCAACCATTCGTCCCTTCCGCAGCCAGTCCACTGTAACAGTCGCTCTCTTTCCCATCTTCATCACTTGATATAGACGGTCCCACTTATCATTATAGGATACACACCTTAGGAGCTTATTAGCATAGAACAACACTATGTTACATGAGGCAAAATCAACTAATCTTGGAGTTCTCGTCGTCTGTTCCAGATTATTCAAGTCCTTCCTTGCAGGATACTCTCACTGAGAGTCTCTGGGACACGGCTCGAGATGAGTCCCTCCACATCATTTTACGTGAGCCTGCTTTGCTTGAGCTTGCTAGACGTCGGGATCCAGGAGTTCTTTCGTATTGTGATAGGCTGCTTTTTTCAGAAGACCAAGAGCAATGGTTCTCCGCATTGAAGGTCTTAGAAACCTTGGCGACTTACCATGCTGTACAAAGACTGCTTGTCATTTGTGGGTACTCGGGCACCAGTGACAGAAAAGTGGTCATGCATGTGCTGGCTCGTGTATTAACACCTTCCCACAGTGAGGGATTCCGGAGGATCCTTCGTTCTATGATATCACCAGGAAAACTTGATGTTACAGGTTGGAGTACAACTGCTCTTCGTGTCCTAAAATCGGTGTGTATCGAATTGGGTATTGATGTTGAAACCTCTATTCATTCGTTAGCGCTCTCCTTTAAGCGGGCGGAAAAATATCATGCAGACACATCATCCGTGCACATTCGACCACGGGAGAAAAGAAAGAAGCGCTCATAATCCTTTTTCCAATTATATTTCCATTTTAATGCCTCTTTTAGTGAACGCTGGAACTATTTGCTTCTTAAAAT
The DNA here is from genome assembly GCA_048940045.1 of Promethearchaeota archaeon. Lineage (GTDB taxonomy): Archaea > Asgardarchaeota > Thorarchaeia > Thorarchaeales > Thorarchaeaceae > SMTZ1-45. The sequence continues at coordinate 1,709 of JBHLOX010000044.1, read as the reverse complement.
AAATGTAATTCTCTATACTCCGTTATCAATACTCAAACAAATGCCTTTCTGCATTTGTATCGAGGTGATAGATAGGACTGTAAAATGGAAGAGAAAAGAAAAGCGAAGGAGGCCTGGTGATGCAGACCCAGGCTGATGTACTCGCACTGTTGGCAACGAATCTGGTCTTCTCAGTAAAGATTGCGCCTTTAGTGGTTGTAGTAGCAACGCTGGTCAGGTCGGCGCTTTTGTTGACTGGGAGGAAGAGGGCGATTGTGTCATGGACGCGGAACACACTCCTGTCCATTGCAACGATAGTCTTCCTACCTGGTATGCTGGTGAACACGGCATGCCGATATGGTGTGTGCTCACTTTTTGGTATCGATTTGGAAGGGGTCGGTGGAGGAAGTACATACGCAGAGTTGAACCTGTTCCTGAAAGTAGACAGACCACCGAAGGTCGCAGTTCTTGTTTCAGCGCTGTATGTGAGTACAGTGGCATCAGTATTCATTGGCTTTTCTCTTCTCTTTCTACCAGTCGTGCTTCTGCTAGGTGTACCGATTGTACTACTATGCTGGTACATGGCATTGTGTGTGTTGTTCAACAGCTCTTTGAGGGGTGGAGATGTCCAGCTTCTTGGAGCCGCCTTGCAGCAGCATCCCGGTAGAGGGATAGCTGAGCTGTTCGTGGCTCTTGCCGTTCTCATCGTGTTCTATGCTTTCATAGGGGTGGGTTTATGATCAAGATTCTTGTGATTTTGATAACAATGTCCCGGGTCGGACCGATTTACCCACACCCTTGTTCTACATGTCAATCAGGTCTGTTCTCTTGCCAATCCCCTGACCTGTATTCCGTAGTGGTCCGACCCGTGGGACACCCTTCAGAAATATGGGAGGACCAACCATAATGAAACGAGCGCTATTGATATTCATTGTCACCTTCATACTCTTGACGATGCCTTTGGACACAACAAACCTGGAGGGGTCTCTGGACGATGAACTGGATCTGGCACCCCTAGATCACAACACACGCTCTGCAGATCCTGGGGTCCTGGTCGATGCAAGTCCGTATTTGGTGCTCAAGATGTCCGGTGGGGACATACCCGATCGAGGTTCTAGCTGGTCACAACTCCTGAATAGCTCAGGGATTGTCAGTCGGGTCATTGATGTGAGTAAGGTCACTGCAAACCCCGCTCTACTTGACGACGTGCCAGCTATCATTGTGGATGCAAGTGTCGGCTCAGGAGATGGGGCGACGGTTTCTCAGATGTTGATTGACACACTCATTCAGAAAGACATCGCTCTGGTCCTCACAGGACGTTCTTCATGGATTCTCCACAGATTGAGAGGAGATGGTCCACCCTCTCTGACCGCTCCTGCAACAGCGGTCCTACTCGAAGCTGCAGAGTACGCAGGAGCGGTCTTTATGTCATCACCTGTCTCACTTATAATAGGCACACAACTCACAACAGAAACCCCCGTCAGTATCCCTTGTGATCAGATTCAGACTGAGAAGTCAAGATTGGTTGATCTGACTGGGGCTTCATCTGCATGCCTTGCATCACTCCGGTTTGATTCTTACCCCCTAGATGTGTTCCTCTTCTCCGCAGAGGACCCAGCACTACTGACAGGAACCGGTCAGGGTCTCTTAGAGAATGTGATTGCATTTTCAACCGCACTACGTGAAACTGGAACAGCAAATATCTTGGCGGAGCTCCAAGCACCTGAGGG
>JBHLOX010000043.1:0-17509 GCA_048940045.1 Promethearchaeota archaeon | reverse complement strand
TTAATCAATTCACGGACATTGGCAAACTTCTTCACAAACTTTGGTTTGAAATCCTCAAAGAGTCCCAGCATATCCCAGAGAACGAGAACCTGACCATCACAATGTGGACCAGCACCAATCCCAATCGTTGGGATATTCACGGTTTCTGTGATCACCTTAGCCGTTTCAGAGGGAACAAGCTCAATGACCATTGAGAATGCGCCAGCTTCTTCTAGCTGAACAGCTTGTTGGACTAAAACTTCAGCCATATCCGCAGTACGACCCTGGATGCGATATCCACCAAGTTGGTAGATGGATTGAGGTGTGAGACCGATGTGGCCCATTACAGGAATACCAGCATCCACGATAGCCCGGACAATATCAACGACTGACTCAGAAGCACCCTCAATCTTCACAGCTTCTGCACCGCCCTCTTGGAGCATCAAACCACAATTTTTGAGAGCCTGCTGGACACTCACCTTGTAGGACATGAAAGGCATGTCACCAACAATAAGACAGTCGGGTCGCGCTCGTGCTACTGCTGCACAATGATGAATCACGTCCTCAAGGGTGACAGGGATTGTACTCTCGTAACCGAGTAGAGAGTTTCCAACTGAGTCCCCGACAAGAATCATGTCAACACCAATCTCACTCAGGATTGCGGCAGTAGGTGCATCATAAGAAGTGAGCATGACAATCTTCTTGCCCTTTTTCTTCATGAGGCGTATTTTGTAAGTTGTCTTTCGAGCCAAGTCGCTATCTCCGAATTATTGGTGGCAAATCCATCATTTATATAGTTCCATATCAAAATATATAATGTATATACAATTCGGATTTGTGGGGTATTGAGCCATCTAGCTCTCTAATAAAGCCGCAATCCGTTTGACCCCGTCAATGGCATCTGGACCGTAGTCGTCTGCACCCAACTCCTTTGCTAGCTCCATGTTGAGTGGTGCACCACCAACGATTATCTTGACACTATCACGAAGTCCAGCCTCTTGCAGGGCTTTGTCTACTGTTGAGATTTCCTTCATGGTCATTGTGAGCAAGGCACTGAGAGCAACCACCTTGGTACCAGTTTCTTTCACCGCCTCAACGATTTTATCAGCGGGACAGTCCTTACCCAGGTCGACAACCTCGAACCCTGCGGAGATTAGCATTGAAATTAGGATGTTCTTGCCAATATCATGGTTGTCGCCCTTCACAGTAGCAGCCACAATCGGAGTGTTGCCTGCAGTTTCATCAGACTTGAGATGGGGTTTTAAAACCTCAAAGGCGGCCTTCATGGTATCCCCTGCAAGAACGAGTTCTGCAAGGAAATACTCATCGGTCTCATATCTCCGACCAACCTCATCCATTCCGTTTGTAAGAGCTTTCAGTATGTCTTGTGGTTTCACGCCAGCATCAATCTGTTGTTGTACAGCACCTGCAACATTGTCTATGTCAAGTTCAATGATCAAGTCTGTTACTTCTTGGAGGTCCATCAGAATTCTACTCCATCTTTGACTAGAAATATGCAGAACGGGTTAATATGCCTAAAGGTCGATGTTTCTCTTTCTGAAGCGCCACTTGTACAGCTCGACACCAACAATTGCTGGAAGTGAACCAAGGAGCACGATGAACCAGTCAAAGTTGCTCAGGGGCATGAAGTGGAAATTCAATCCATAGGCTGAAAGAATCTCCTGAACCAAGGGTACATACATGAGGAGGTAATGCGCTAGATAGATCAGACCTAGCAGGAAGACAAAGATCCATGTCCCAGGCTCTCGAATGCTCTGCTGAATAGGCAAATTGATCCTGCGAATACTAAGGACTATGGTACTCTCGACTAAGAGAATGACTGAGAGAAGCATCACTACCGCTTTGGCTTCGATAAATGAGTTGAAGTCAGTGATTGTAGCGAAATCTGTGTAAAATCCTGTCAGATTCTCAGGATATATCTCAACAACTCCGTTCCAACCAGTCAGTGTGAGCATGTAAACTGCTGCGGCCCCAATGGTCATGAGAATGACATTCAATGCCATGAACTTCCCAAGATTACGTGTTATGAGTGCCTGACTGTCTCTTGGTTTGTCTTCCATAGCTCGTGGCGAAGTTCGATCAAAGACAAGCGCCAAACCTGGGAAAGAGTGTGTTGTAACAACGAGATAGAGACTCTGCCAGGTTGTGAGGAAAGAGATGTCACCAAGTAAGAATAAAGCACCAAAGAAGATGAGGCTCTCAAACAGGTTGATTGCAATGTAGAAGTAGATCATCATGCGAATCTTGTTGAAGAGACCCCTACCCTGGTGTACTCCTGACACTATAGATGCAAAACTATCATCAGTTATCACCAAGTCTGCTGCCTCTTTGGCCACGTCAGTCCCTGTGATTCCCATAGCAATTCCTGCATCACTCATCGCGAGAGCTAATGCGTCATTTACACCGTCCCCGGTCATAGCGACAACACGTTGTTGGTCCTGATAGCGTTCGACGATAATCTGCTTGTGGTCAGGATTGACTCTAGCAAAGACATTGGTTCGCGCAAAATCTTCGTCAGAAACATTGTGAACCTCACTGCCTTCGACAACTATGGAGTTAGCAGCAAAGATTCCTAAATCGGTAGCGATTGTCTTCGCGGTGGCTGCTGCATCACCAGTAATCATAATCACGTTGATCCCAGCACTATGACATGCTGCAACTGCTTCTTTCACACCCTCTCGCGGTGGATCAACGATGCAGGCAAAACCAAGATAGATGAGATTATTCTCAGTCGTTTCACGGGCATTCTTGCCAGTTGGGACCGAATCGAGATGTCGATAAGCTAGGGAGATCACACGATATCCCTTTGCTGCAAAGTCAGTGGTGAGTCTTCTGACACGGTCAACAATGTCGGGTGTGATTTTAGAGGGAGTGTCTTTGCCATCCACAAAGTCGCATTTTGGTAAAAGGACCTCAGTGGCACCTTTAGCAAAAGCAACGAACTTCTTACCGTCCTTGCAAATCTTTGACATACGCTTCAGTTCAGATTCGAATGGGAACTCTTCAACAATTTCATATTTCTTCTGGATTGCTACCTCATCTATTCCACTCTTGCGAAACATCGTGAGTAAAGCCGCGTCAGTAGGGTCTCCGAGAGGTTTCCAGATCGTTCCCTGATCAGGAAGTACTTCTTGAATTATCTCGGAATCATTGTTTATACCCCCGCAAACGACAAGGCGATAGAGTCCTTTCCACTTGAAGATATCCTTAACTTCTTCCTCAATGACCTCGAGGGTGACCACATCATCAGAGCCTTTCAGAAGATGGATACCTCCAACTGGATCATAACCATCGCCTTTGACAGAGTAGAGGTTGTGCGTGTCCCAGCAGTATTTAACTGTCATCTGGTTCCGAGTCATAGTCCCAGTCTTGTCACTGCAGATAACACTGACCCGACCAAGGCTCTCAACCGCAGACAGGTCTCGAATGATCACACCTTTTCTAGCCATTGCCAGGACACCAGTGAGAAGCACGATGGTTGTTAGCAAGGGGATATTGATCGGCATGATGGTCATCGCTCGAGTGATTGCTTCCTGCATCTGGAGTAGGATGTTCACTAGTGAGAGGTTAGGTATTCTACCAGAAAGCAAGTCGAGGAAGTACACCTGCCATAACACAGACACAGACATGAGAATGATAGCAGCAATCCCTAGATACTTTGCAAGAAGATTGACCTTCCTTCGTAGAGGGATGTCACCAGTGTTCAGCTCTTCAAGAGTTCCCTGTATCTTTCCGATTTCTGTTCTACCACCGGTTGCTGTGATAATGGCTGTGGCCATCCCTGTTGCAACATAGGTACCAAAGAACACCATATTCCTCATGTCAGTGAGTGGAACATCTTTTGCAGCAATGCTGTCCTCATCTTTCGCCACTGGAACGCTTTCGCCTGTCAAGGATGCTTCATTTGTTGTGAGATTAGATGCATTGATGATCCTAGCATCAGCAGGAATCCTGTCACCCGGATCCAATTTGACGAGGTCACCAGGTACTATTTCAAAGGGAGGGATGCTTTTTTCAGAGCCCTCTCGAATGACTCGTGTTTCTCCAGCTGAGAGTTTCTCAAGTGCCTCCAGTTTCTTCTGAGCACGATATTGTTGAAAGATTGCGACGAATGCATTGACTGTAACGATACCCAACCAAATCAATGCTTGACCCATCTTGTTATCACCAGAGGGTTCATCAAGAAAGAGAAGGAGCTGTGCAATAACAATTAGTGCGAAGGAGCTGATTATGTAGATAGTTATCAGCCAGTTCATGATTGGTGCAATGTACACTTGCCAGAATGGACCGCGTACCTTTGGAATCGCATTCTCTCCATATTCTTGAAGTCTTGATTTTACTTCAGCATCTGGCAGTCCTTTTTGTGGATCAGCTTGAAGAATCTCGTATACTTCCTCAAGAGGCATTGCATGGTAGGCATTTAATTTGGAGTTCTCCATTGTGATGGCGTCTTCTTCGGACAAAGCTTCTACCTCTCAAGGGTATACTTGGTTTAGTCTTTCTGCAGATAAATCAAACTCGAATGTTCTTATCTCAAGTCCGATACATGCATCATCAAATCTGGACCTTTTGAAACTTTCCAGCTCAGTGTTGATTTAGAAAGGGAGAGCGATGTAACAATACCGCTGCCGATAGGTTCATGTGGCCTGGAGTACGGGTTCACAAGCCGCATGAGAATCAAATGAGCTTGGTATCATGATGGATGATTACTATTGGCAAAGACCACCTAAAAGAGATAGATCCAGCGGGACAAAGATTATCGCGTCCATCATCATCCTGTTGATTGTCATTTCATCTGGTCTCATCTTTCTTGTCGGAAATCTACCCCCAATTGGGGGTCCAAATACCAAAGTAAGAGTTGCAGTACTGGACTCAGGAATCGACGTAAATCTAGCACTCCAAGGAAGAGTTGTGGAGGCGAAGAGTTTCATTGAACTGGAATATGGGTATGATCTAACGGATTTATCGACGTCAGATTCGCGACCTGAAGATGTACCACATGGAACAATAGTAGCCACATTAGTGGCGGCGACGCCTAACACATTGATAGTGAATGGAAAGGTGATAGGAGAGAATGGCACTGCCACATCAGTTGGTCTTGCAGCATCAGTCTACTGGGCTGTTGAGCAGAACTGTCGTGTCATAACAATGAGTCTTGGCTCAAGCCCCGTGCTTGGAGACCCACTGGCCGAAGCAGTGGAGTGGGCTTTCTCAAAAGGTGTGGTAGTCGTTTCCTCAGCAGGGAACGAAGGAGATAGTGGTGTTGCAGGCAATAGTATTTCGTCACCTAGTGTATTTGAGAAGTGCTTATCAGCTGCAGCACTCTATGAATACGATGTACCTGCGGAGTTCTCATCAAGGGGACCAACATTTGAGAGATATATGAAACCCGACATTAGTGCCTATGGTTGGGCGGACTATGAATCACGTCGATATTATGGAACTAGTTTTGCAGCTCCTCGAGTAGCAGGAGCGGCTGCGTGGCTCATTGGGTATTCTGCGGATCACAACATCACATACACTCCAGGTTCAATCACTACTGCCTTAATGAAGGGAGCAGACCCAATGGCTGAGTACCCAAGCTATGTGGTTGGTACAGGAAAACTGAATGTTCAGAATGCTCAAGCACTAATTGAAGCAACAGCTCATGAGGGTGAACTACCAGCCCTGAGTCTAGCATTTCCAACTACATTACCGATAGACTATGAGAGGCTCTTCTATAATGACACCTATGTGTTTAATGTCAGACTTCTAACATCAGGGAGCACAACATTCACAACTGCAGTCACCGGGGATTCACCAGGAATATTTGAGATCCCTTCAAGTATTGCTGTTAATCAGAGCTTGGTCTTTCCACTAACAGTCAACCTACCATCGTCTGGACCGTCCCTACTCAATAACACAATCAGTTTTGTTTCATCAGAGTTTGGAGATACCAGTCTTGAAGTTGTGTTTGAATTGTCCTCAGCAATTGCAAGAGTAGCTTTTGACATAAGTCATACATCTTGGTCTATTGACTCGTATGATGGTCAGTTTAGAGAGTTCTACAAGGAGTTGACTGCGAATGACATCTCCGTCACAGAGATTCGAAATAGATCGGAAATCACATTGACAAACCTGCAACAATTCGATTCAGTGGTTATTCTTGACCCATGCGTCTATGACTACAATGAAACTATACCCACCCATCCAGTTGTCTACTCAATACCATTCTCAACAGCAGAGAAACAGGCTTATGAGGACTATTATGATGCAGGAGGCGGAATATTCCTGGCAACCTTAGGTGCTAGTTTCACAAACATCACTCAAGTGAATGACTTCTTAAATTTCTCGGGTTTTGAACTAACAGAACAGGAAGTGCCTTCTGATTTGGACACAACGCTTATTGATAATCTTGATAGCCATATCATCACAACAGGGCTTATTGGGTTCCACTATGTTGGGGCTACTATTAACATACCAGCAAACGGTACACGACTAGCAAGATTCAATCCTACAGCGCCTGTTCTTGGTTGCAGAGAAGGTGTAGGTGGAGGGAGAATAGTTGTGACTGGTTCCAACTACTTCATTGACAACTATGCTCTACTTGGCGAGTATGGTCATGGAGATGACGCACTCTTGGCGTACCGGATAGTCCTGTGGACTGCTGGTTTGCTGGGTTGAATAGCAAGGTGTATCTAGAAACACCATGATTGCCGGTATTTGGGTCTTTAAATATGAATAAGGGATTGGCTGCTCCACTAACAACCTTTCCGAGTCGAAGTCGGAATTGCTGGTGGCGTGAGGTCTTCTTGGGTCACCAGCTCACCGACTCTTTTTCTTTTCGAACAATTTGGTCTATACCAGCATGCTTAACATAGGAGTGTGGAGGGTCCTCGAATGTCTGGGCGTGAGTCAGAGAATTGGCGAGATCCACGAAAGCATCCTATGCAGTGCTTGCTGCAGTCACAATGGCGCATTTTCTGAATCATGTTTACACCGGAGCGCTATCGCCATTTCTCCCCTTGATACAAATTGACTTGAATCTGAACTACACAGAGATTGGAGTGGTGACGAGTGCAGTAGTAATAGCAATGACCATTTCGCATTTTGTGGTGGGATATCTTGGTGACAAAGGGGCTCGTTGGCGTGATACGTTCATCACCACAAGTATCCTCCTCAGTGCTGTTGCAATGATACTCGTCAGCTATTCCAGTAGTTTTCTGATTCTTGCGATATTCCAATTTTTCCTTGGTGTAGGTGCATCTGGATATCATCCAAGTGTTTTTCCAGCACTGGCGGAGAAGTTTCCACAGAGAGATCTTGCCAAAGCTACAGGTATTCAAGCTATGGGCGGTCTCATTGGAATGGCTGTTATACCATTTCTCGGAGTGAACCTTCTCGTTGCGCTTGGTGGGTGGAGACTCTCACTTGTTGCCCTAGGTGTGATTGGGCTTGTGATATTCGCACCCTTCATTCTGCTAATGAGGATTTCCAACTCAGGATACACTAAAGGATTCATTGATGAAGAGGAGGAGTGTGAGGGTACTGTAGGATGGACCCGGGGATATTGGCTAGGTCTAGCACTAATGGGTTTGAGAGGCATGTCATTCAGATGTACATCATTACTCATGCCACTCTATCTAGAAGCGACCTATCCGGTGGATTTGATCGGCGCAGGGTATCTCACAACCATCATGCTTAGTGCAGGTCTTGTGGGAGAGATGGTTGCTGCACCACTCTCTGACAGATTGAACAGACGTGTACTCTTCCTAGTGTTATCCACAGGGATAGCAACCCCTGCTCTACTCTTGCTTAACTATTCCCTAAGTGAGGGAGTCCTCATCTTAATGTTGATCGTAATTGGGTTCTTCTTCTACTTGGGAGTACCGCCAAACACAGCATACTTGACAGAAGTCAGTCCGAGGGAGAATAGGGGTCTTGCATTTGGTCTTCTGTTCTCTGTAGGTGCTATTCCAGGAGCAATCTCACCAATCATATTTGGAATGATAGGCGACTCGTTTGGACTACCCGCATCAATTCTATTCTTAGTTGTCACAACTGCACTTGCAACACTCGTAGCTCTATTGATGAAAGACGTAGAACCAAAAAGTGCTGTTAGTGAAACCCAACTCGGGTTGGAATTCCATCTCCAATAGACTAGGACAAGACTTTACCTTCAGACAGCCTGATATAGTGATAATGTGGGAATTTGTTCAATGTTTGACTACCATATACATCCCAACTACTCAATTGATGCAGAGGGAGAGGTTGAAGAGTTCTGCCAAGCCGCACTTGTAGCGGGTCTCAGAGAGATTGCATTCACAACCCACCTAGATACAGACAGAATCGCGGAAGACTGCTACGTAAATGTGAAGGGTAGGAAGGTGGATATCGCATCAGGCAGCTGGTTTGAAGATTACGAGTCAACAATCAGAACTGCAGAAGATCAGTTCAAGGATGAAGGTCTCCAAGTCTTGCTTGGAGTTGAAGTGGACTGTTTCCCAGGCGTCCAGGAAGTACTTCCTGAGAGGTTCTTCTCAACTGAATTTGACCTTGTAATTGGTTCGGTTCATCTCATAGACCACATTGCTATCTCTGCAAATGGTAGAGCAGAGGAAGCATTTAGGAAATACTCAATGGATGAGCTGGGAGAGAAGTATTATTCGATATTACTTGATTCAATAGATCTCGAAATATTCGATATCTTAGCACATATAGACCTGTATCGACGATATGGTGAAGTGTTCTATGGTTACGCCATTCATGACCTTTGGAAACCTCACTTAGAAGAGTTATCGAAGAAGATGCTCTCAAAGAGGATTGGCTTTGAAGTCAACACATCATCATTGAGGAGGGGCATGCAACAACCAATGCCAGAGGAAAGGATCATTCAAGCTCTGAGAAACGAGGGGGTTGATACTGTCACGGTTGGGTCCGATGCTCACACTCCAATGGATATTGGCAAAGGGATAGCGACTGCATTTGAGATGTTGAAAGAAGCGGGTTTCGATGGTCCTTCCATCTATCGAACTAGAAAACCGACTCTTGTTCCTTGGTCTGATATTGATGTTGAGAAACAGAATTAAACCAGTTTGCACAGAATTCGCAAGGTGATCTCGTGAAGAACGCACCTTCTATTGTTTTAGCCCTCATTGGAGGATTCTTGTTATTCCAGGTAAGCTGGGTTGGTAGTATTGGTTTCATTGCAGATATTGCAGTATATGCACAAACGTATTTCCCGGCGGCAGCTGAAACGATTACACTTGTGTTAACAATACTGTTGTACATCGCCTCACTTGGCGGCATCGCAGTCATCATTGGAGGTATTTTCTTTGCGATGAATAGAATTGGCACAGGGAAATTTGTGATAGGTCTTGGTGCTGGTGTGGGTCTATTTGGACTCATCATTATGTTGGTCGAAGCATATCTAGCAGGCGGCGTGGCTGCCCTCACAGACATACTCACAATGATTTCTCAGTCGATTGCTTGGATTGGCGTTATTATGTCCATAGTGGCTCGTAGTCGTGCTAAATCAGATTAGGTCAACTGCGGAATCCTTATTCCCTCGTGGTGGACAAGAAGCTCGGTCACATTGTCCGAGAAAAGCAACGGCAAGCTCAAAGAGGCACTAGATCTCTTGGAAGCTGGATTGGTTGAGAGAGCCATAGAAGTCTTGAGAAACTTAGTCAAAGAACAACCGGATCTCATTGAGGGATGGTACAATCTAGGCTATGCTTTGGCAGAAAATGATGAGTTTGAAGAAGCTGTCAAGGCATATGATGAGGCTCTAGCAATTGACAATTTCATCTTCGAGATCTGGTTCAACAAAGGTGCAGCACTTTATGCAATGAGGGACTTCGAGGCTGCTAGAGAGTGTTATGAAGAAGCCCTGGAAATAAATCCTGATGATGCTGAGGCTTGGAACAACATAGGCAACTGCCACTCACGACTTGCTGATGGAGAAGCAGCGATTGAAGCCTACACACGTGCCGTAGCCCTCAAACCTGATTATGCAGAAGCATTTTACAATAAGGCAAATGCGCATTTCATCGAAGAACAGGATGAGAAGGCGATTGTGTATGCCGAGCTAGCTGTTGAGCTGAATCCAGAGTTGAGCAAGTTGGTCGGTCAGTGGATCAATTTGGCAAGAAACCGCTTAGAATCTAGAAGAGAAGATGCTGAATACAAAAAACGAAAGCAAGAGAGGGAGGATACAGGAAATAACTGAGCCACATGGACCAATGGTTGATTAATTCGCCAGACCTAAAAGGAGTTTGATTCGTTACCACATCATGATGCCTCAAATTCGCGAGGAACAAGAAGGCATTGGAGTCCTACCCCCGAAAATAGTAAGTATAGCCATCATAGCCATATTCCTGGGAGGAGTTGTTCTCGCATTTCTTGGTGGATGGGGACTCCTTCCAATTAATCCAGTTGCCACTATAGGATTCGCGATTCTACTCATTGTAATCCTTGTGTGTTGTAGCGCTATCAACATGATTGCTTCATACTCTCAGAGAATACCGGAGTATGGGGAAATGGAGATCCAATACGAAGAGGCAAAATCACACTATGACAATGAGGAGTATGAAGAAGCACTCGCAATCTTCAAGGAGTTAGCTGGGCCGAAACTGAATCATAAGAGAGCATTGTACTATGGGGCGCGATGTTTTGAGGCTCTTGATGACTGGGAGAATATGAAGATCTTCTGCAAGGCATATCTTGCTTTGAAATCTAAGGACAAAGAGGTCTGGGAAATGCTCAATCGAGCTCACAAGAAACTCTTCGAGTATGAGGAGGCTCAGGAAGCTCTCGATAGGGCAAGTAAACTCTGAAGACATGTTCTTTTTATCTAAATAATGATAGAGGTATGAAACACCACTCTGTTTTTACTATTGGAAACTAACCATTGTCTAAGCGATTTGAAAAAGGGCAGACAATACGGATGATGCTCACTAGTTCTACTTGACGATCTTGTTACGCAAATACCCGATTTTCTCAATGTATAGCTCGAGTTCATCCCCTACCTTCAAGTACTCAGGTGGGTCACGTACAAATCCCACACCTGAAGGAGTACCAGTAGCAATAACATCACCGGGTTCGAGTGTGAATGATTTTGACAGATATGAAACAATATTCGGCACCTTGAATATCATCTCAGAGGTCGAAGACGCCTGTTTGATAACCCCATTCACCTTTGTGTGCATCTTCAGTTTAGTTGCAGCACCGAGTTCATCTTGTGTGACAATACAAGGACCCATTGGACAGAATCCGTCGAGGGACTTAGCGCGAACCCATTGCCCGTCACCCTTCTGAAGGTCTCTGGCTGAGATGTCATTGATGATTGTATATCCTGCGACAAAATCTAGTGCCTTTTTCTCACTTACATTGCTGCACGTTTTGCTGATGACAACACCAAGTTCTACCTCCCAGTCAAGTTTGGAGGAAACCTTAGGCATGGAAATGGACTCATCGGGACCAATCACACTGGATGGGAACTTGGCAAAAATAACTGGTTTTTCAGGGATGTCAGAACCTGTTTCCACAACATGGTCTAGATAGTTTTTCCCTAGCGCCACAATCTTCCCCGGACGAGAGATAGGTGCTTCTAGTTTCACAGATTTCAACGGACGGGTCATGAGTCGTTCCCCTTCAGGAGTCTTAATGTATCGAGCCACAATTTGACGTACCACATCGATTCCTGATTCCCATTGCAGTAGGTCTATCATTGTGGTAGGGAAGCTATGACCCCGTACGTGATACTTTCGTCCAAAATGCGAGGCGGCATCAGGGATATCGAGAATACCAGAATCTAGTTCAACACCTATTGAGGGTACGCCCATCCTGGAATATGTGACAAGTCGCATGTTGTTTTCATGACAACCATCTCATTTATCCGTACTGGTGCAGAGTCCGATTGCGGTGAAATGTTTGGCAGAGGAGCGTTCTTTGGATGAACTTCCTGATCAGGTATATGTTGCACTTGGTAGAAGAGGTATGGAGCCATTAGTATTGAAAGAGTGCACCTACGATTGTGATGGGCAAGAACTAGTTCTCATAGACCCACCAAAGGATCAGGAGATACCAGATAAAGGGGATGTGGAAATTGAAGAGGATTGGGTAGTTGAGTGTGCCAAATGTAATCGAAAATTTACAATCAGATGCAAAGTGCATTATCTTGATGGAGAGAGGTTAGAAACAAGAGTTAATTTGATAGATGATAATGGGAAAGACCTTGGTTGGTTAGGGAGTTACTAGGTGATTCAGAGTGGGTCGTGACTACAAAATCGCAGTCTTACCGGGGGATGGTATAGGAAGAGAGGTCATTCCAGAGGCGAGAAGAATCTTAGAGAATGCGATGAAAAAAGTCGATGATTTTGGATTAGAAATTCACGAGTTTGAGTGTGGTGGAGAACACTATCTTAAAACTAGACGTGAGTGGTCAGAGGAAGCAGAGGAGTTCACGAAGAACAAAGCAGATGCAATATTGCTCGGAGGGATAGGTGCAAAGGGACCTGATGGAAAGACGGTTCAACGTCCTGACGGAAATCTTGCAGGGTATAGTGTTGTCATCGGCCTTCGACAGGAGCTAGACCTTTACGCAAATGTACGTCCTGTAAAGTTATACGATGGTGTTCCTACTCCTCTTGCTGACAAAGGACCAAAGGACATTGACATGATCATTGTCCGGGAAAACACAGAAGGCCTTTACATTCCTGCACGTGGAAGGATTTCAGAATCAGACCGAGATTTTGCATTTGACTTGAGGATGATCACTGCGAAAGGTTCTGAGAGAGTTGCTAGGTTCGCATTTGACCTCGCTAAGGAAAGAAATGGTGCACCTATAGACAGGGTAAAACGCGTGACCTGCGTCGACAAGAGCAACCTGCTTGCAGGGTGTCAGCTTTTCAGGGAGTCTTTTGACAAGGTTGGAAGAGATTTCACAGATGTGGCAAAGGACTATGCGTACGTGGATGCATGGACATTGTTAGCTGTCAGACAACCAGAGTACTATGATGTGGTTGTAGCCCCAAATGCATTTGGAGATATTATTAGTGACCTAGGAGGTGCCATTCAAGGAGGCCTCGGCGTTGCACCTTCGGGGAACATCGGTGAAAGTCATGCAGTCTTTGAACCAGTGCATGGATCAGCGCCAGATATTGCTGGGACTGGACAAGCAAACCCAGTTGCCGCAATACTTTCATCAGCGATGATGCTTGAATGGTTAGGCAAGAAGTTTAATGATAGTGCACCAGTAGGTATTGCTAAAGGTATAAGAAACTCTGTTGAAGCAGTATTACGAGAGGGCAAAATCCGAACACCAGATATATGTCTAGGTAAGTGGTCCCAAGTCGAACCCTCGTCAACCCAACAGGTGACGAACGAGATAGTTCGAATAATGAAGAGGTGAACTCATGGGTCAGACCATCGCTGAGAAGATATTGGCTAGTCATACAAAAGACGGAAAGGCAAGTGCTGGCGAGATTGTAGAAGCTAGAATAGACCTGTTGATGGTCCATGAGGTTTTGGGGTCAAGGATTCTGCCAATTCTTGATGAGATGGGTTTCAAGAAGGTCTGGAACCCAAACAGGGTCCTAGTTGTAAATGATCACTGGGCACCAGCATCTGACATCAATGCCGCAGAGATACACAGAAGAAACAGAAATTTCGTGAAAGAGCAAGGAATCACCAATTTCTGTGATGTTGACTGTGGTATATCACATCAAGTCTTGCCCGAGAGAGGCCTAGTCGTCCCTGGTGCAACTATAGTTGGGAGTGATTCTCACTCTACCACATATGGTGCATTCAACGCATTCTCAACAGGACTCGCTGCTACTGACTCCGCACTAATCCTCGCTACTGGAGAGTGTTGGTTCAGAGTACCTGAGACCTTGAAGGTTCAGATCACTGGCGAGCTTCAGAGGAGGATAATGAGTAAGGATCTAATATTGAATATAATCAATGAGCTTGGTCCAGATGGCGCAAACTACCAGTCTATTGAGTTTCATGGTTCAACTATCGATTCGATGAGTGTTGGTGAAAGAATGACCATGTGCAATATGACTGTTGAGGCAGGAGCCAAATGTGCACCAATGCCCATCAACCAAGATGTCAAATTCTGGATGGAGGATTATGCACCAAGGAAGAAATGGAAAGAGGTCACGAGTGATGCTGATGCAGAATTTGTCGAGGCACTACACTTCAACCTTGAGAAAGAGCCTCTAGAACCAACTGTAGCTCCTCCAGACCTCCCCACAAATGGAAAGCCTGTTGCTGAAGTCGCTGGAGTCCCAATTGATCAGGCATTCATCGGTTCATGCACTAATGGTCGGATAGGAGATCTGATTATGGCTGCAGAGATTCTCAAAGGCAAGAAAGTACATGATGGTGTTCGGTTGATCATTACTCCAGCAAGTAAAGCAACATACATGGAAGCCTTGGAAAGAGGTATCATTAAGATTCTAATGCAAGCGGGAGGGATAGTAACTAACTCAACCTGCGGTGCCTGCGTTGGTGGGCACCTCGGAGTGCTTGGAGCAGGAGAGGTTTGTATATCAAGTACAAATCGCAATTTTAGAGGGAGGATGGGACACCAAGATTCCAGGATTTATCTAGCGTCTCCTGCGACTGTGGCTGCAAGTGCGCTGAAAGGTGTAATCACTGACCCAAGGAGTGTGTGATTCATGGCAAAGAAGTTCAGCAAACTAACAGGCCGGGCATGGGTCTTTGGGAACAACATCAATACCGACCAAATCATCCAAGGACAGTACCTCACCCTCCTTGACTACAATGAGATGGCAAAACATGCCTTTGAGGTTCCAAGGCCAGTGTTTGCTTCAAGGGTAAAGAAGAATGATGTTGTCATAGCTGGAAGAAACTTTGGTGGAGGCTCGTCACGGGAAGAGGCTCCAAAGGTCCTCACTCACAGTGGCATTGGTTGTGTCATTGCTGAGTCTTTTGCGCGTATCTTCTATAGGAATTCGTTCAATATAGGGCTCCCACTTCTGATAATGCCAAATGCTTCCAAGCTCGTCAAAGATGGAGAAACAGTGACGGTCAATCTATTAGATGGTACTGTAACCATCAAGGACAATGGAGATGTCATCCATGGGAAGCCTTTGCCTGAGAGAATGTTGGAGATACTCAAAGCAGGCGGAGCTGTTTCTTGGTACAAGAAAAAACGTTGAGTACACTGTGTTTCACTGGAAAACACTAAAAGGGGTCAATCTGAAGAACGCAACAGACACCTTCTGAGAGGTCAATTAATGAATGTAATAGTCTTTCTTTTGATAAGCCTGATACTTCATGCTGTACCGATCCCATTCAGAACAGAAATGCTGAAGCCCAGCAAATTGATTAAATGGCTTCCATTTCGACTCATATGGGGAACCGCTGCATGGGTTGTTATCTGCTTGCTTCTGGTTTCCACCCTTCCCTGGGCGGTCCTAACATTGATAATGAGCCTAGGTGCCTTGCTAGTGATTTCCAGCGGATTTCGGGGAGGAGCTATTGAAGATGTCATCGAAGGCATTCGGGTACCCCTCACCTGTATTGGAATACTCATACTTATCCTAATACCAGTGTTCTCAGGAGTCATTGGCTGGACTGCGGACGTGTCCAATGCTGAGTTCTTCGATGCCATGATAATTGAGTCAGATGACCCCCTCTTCAATAACACAATTGACGATGACAAGGTTCGATTGGTGACAGAGGAGTATGCGGAATATGTAGCCCAACAGCACATGTCACCTTTTGGATCCAATGTTCGTGTTGCGGCAGCACATATAACAACGAACCCTGATGGAGACCTAGTGTGGGTGTGTACGATAATATCAACGAATGTCTTGGCAGAGAACTATGTGTTGGGATTCATTGTTATCGATGCAAACGACCCGCAATCCGTAGAACCACACCTTATCTCAGAAACCACAATACCTGTGGGGGAGGGTCTGTTCTGGGACAAAAACATTCAGTTTGCGAACTATTTGAATGACATGACTGCAAGCTATCAGTACGCCTATCCGACTTGGGACCCAGTCGGGAATCTGGTGTATGTTCAGACAAGGACACCACTGGGATTCGACTTTGTAGAGCGCGCAAGTGGGCCTGTAGTATACGCAGAGAATGGGTCAATCTTTCAGTATGATACAATCGAGGAAACTCCGGATTGGATAACGCAAGCTTATGGGGAGGAATATCTTGAACGACAGATCTCAAGGTGGGGAGGATATCGGCGAGGCGATGGATTTGACCTCTTTGCTGGAGGTCTATTATGGTTCATCCCACCCTCAAATGATAGATTGGAGATTCATGAAGACACTCGGTACATCGTCAATCCAGACACTAACAAGGTTGAGGCGTTCATAGCAGTACATCCTGTGACTTCCTCACGTACCCTTGCAGGTGTATTCAGAGCGACGAAGGATGCTGTCTACTACCATGACCTGAGTGCTGAGGGTTATGTTAGTGGTGATGCTGCAGCAGCCAATGTTGTGGCAGACATTGGAGCACCGGCTAGTGGGGTATACTATGGCGCAATGCCTCTACTCTATCCAGTCGTTATCAACTCAACATTGACGAAATGGACATGGTACGCACCAATCTATTGGGCGGATTTCTCATATGATGAGGATCTCGAGGAGTACACTGCAACGAATATGCGACTTCATGCATTGGGGCTTGTGGACGCATCAAACATCGATCGATTTGTCTGGGTGCCTTTAGGTGGAACACTCTCTGGCGCAGATCTGGTGCATGAAGCACGTTCAGAGTATTTGGGGCTCTTCGGTGGTTCTATTGAACCTGAACCGAGTGACACATTCAATCTGACCGCTACTGTTGTCAATAAGACATCCTATGTCGACAATGGGAACACACACATTGTACTCAAGACAGACAATATTACATATCCCTTTATCGAGGGAGCTCGTAGCTGGATGAGCCTGACTGACTGGTACACCCTGCTCAATGACATCGATGTGAACGATAACTTCACTGCTACAATCCAGACTGTCGGTGACATGTATAGGATAATTGCTATTGCCAAGAACTAGACTAGGAAGGGGAATCCCCTTCCTTCACTTTCTCTCTATTTTGGGAAGAACTCCTTGAAGACCTCACGTTGAATCAGAAAACGGAGGATCTCTGCTGTTCCTCCACCGATTGTCATCAATCGAGCATCCCTAAGGAATCGTTCAACAGGATAATCTGTTGTATAACCCATACCGCCCAGTATCTGCAATGCATCATTTGTTATTTGGATGGCTGCTTCGGTTGTATAGAGCTTTGCAATAGCAGCCTCTTTTGTTATTTTTTCACCACGATCATACATTCGTGCTGCAGTGAGTGTAAGGGCACGACCAGCCTCAAGTTTCATAGCCATATCGGCGATCTTGAAACTTACTCCCTCAAAAGCACGGATAGGCCTTCCAAATTGATGACGCTCTGTAGAGTACTTGACAGCTATCTCATATGGAGTCCGTCCGTATCCAATTGCTTCACTCGCGATGGCTGTTCGTTCACTATC
>JBHLOX010000191.1:0-4327 GCA_048940045.1 Promethearchaeota archaeon | reverse complement strand
TACTCAATTAGCTCCTTGGGTCCATAGATATTCAGAGGTTTAATCCTACCAAGTAGAGAGAATCTCAGTAGGAGACCTGGTAGACCCAAGACATGGTCCGCGTGAACATGAGATACAAAGATAGCCATCTTTTTGTTGAGACCAAGCTGTGCCTTCTCATATTGTCTTTGGACATCCTCACCAGCATCAAAGAGAAGCACCCACCCTTCATAGCGGATGGCTATTGCTGGGTGGTTTCTCTTTTCTGTGGGAATAGACCCACCAGAACCCAGGAAGACTATTTCAATCATAAGACACTCACTAGAACGACTAACATCATACAAGATTAGGATTGTGTCACTTGCCAAGCTATGCCAAGTCGAGAGGAATATCTCGAGGAGATGCCTCTCTTCTTACTACACTATATGTCAGCGCATCGAAATACTTCGACACATCCCATTTCCAAGTGTCGCTCCGTCTATCGTACATATTAGCCACTTTTGTGGACTGTCCAGATCCCGCAGCAACAACATGAGCGCTGTAGTCATGGATTTTGGAGGTTTCATCAGCGAGAACATCTATCAGGTCACGTCCAGATCCAGCAGGCAGGGCAGACACTAGTAGAACCTTTTTCTCTGATGGGTCTTCTATATTCTGGATTCTGCTCTGGTATGTGATTGGTAGATGATTCCAAGCAGTAATGATGTCTCCAGAACATTCAGGGCTGAGAAGGCAGACTACTCGATCACTAAGGCGTGGAATACTCACTCGTGCTCTCGGTAAAACCACACGGTTCTTGATTAATTGAGACCTCTTTCTAAACGTGGTAGAGGAAGATAATCCAGTTGAAGCAACTATGTCATTTCCTGTGCTATCGTATTCATCAACAAGTGCATCGATTATCTTGACATCCGCAAAAGTGAAACGATTTGATTTCCGTGGTGATGGTGTAGCAACATCAGCTAATAGCAGTGGATCACCCCCCTTTCGTAGCATCAAGCGGAAGTGTAGCAAATCAAGATTCCAACCATCCTGAGGGTTAAAGTACCGACCACTGAAGAATGGCCTTCCATCTGAGAGCGACCAAATAGAAGCACCTCCTGTGCTCCCTCGGAAAGACCGTATCGCATCCAAAAGTTCTGATCTCTTTTGGTGAGGTATTGTGGCAACAACGAGAACTAAAGGAGAGTAACCATCAACCATGAGTGTTTTCTGTACATAGGGACCTGAAAGAACCAGAGAGGGTGACTCGAAGATGATAAGCACTCGTTCAAGCCCAAGTTTATGGGTGTTCAACATACCGACTGTTTTTAGAACTCCAGACTCACTAAGTCGTTTCTGAGCTCGTCTTGTTTGAGCATAGCTCAACTTGGCTTTCGTGGCTAAGGAGTTCAGAGTTGCTCCAGGATTCTTTAGAGCGGCTTCAAGAAATGGAAGCTCTGTCCGTGATAACCGAGAGATGTTATCTTCCCAGAGGTTGACAATGAGACTCATGATATCTCGCTGAGAGATTATTGACACGCCACCTAGATTGACTACCTCTTCCAAACGGCGTGTCAAAAGGGAATATAGGCTCCCTCTGTAAGAGGTGACCATTGTGCGTAGGAGTTCAAACTCAGCATCTGTTTGAAAAACCTGAAGCTGTCCGCCCTCTTCGAAGACCCGCACAAAACGTAATATCGCTGTGGCACTCGGTGAAAGTTTGCTTTCGAAGGTTGGCCTTTTCTCCTCAGTCATTACTGTTTCATCCTGACCGTGGGCGTCAATTTCGGGTTGAGTCACAGTAAACCCTCACAGACTCTGTTCTAAAGGCGAGTAATATCTATGCTAGAAGGTCCTCAGGATTGCATAAAAGGCCGTCAAAGAGGGGTGCTGTCCATCCAGAGAGACTCAAAGTAACTACTACTCATTGCGGCAAAGATGGCGTGGGATGAATAAATCCCGAGAAACTCATCACTATCTTCACCACCTGCCAGCATGATTAGCGTGTCTCTTTGATCGACGACTAGTCCAGCGCCAAACACGCGATCTCGAGTTCGAACCTCGAAC
The DNA here is from genome assembly GCA_048940045.1 of Promethearchaeota archaeon. GTDB lineage: Archaea > Asgardarchaeota > Thorarchaeia > Thorarchaeales > Thorarchaeaceae > SMTZ1-45. The sequence continues at coordinate 2,299 of JBHLOX010000191.1, read as the reverse complement.
TTCTCAGGAATGAGTTCCTTCAATGTATCTGTGATTGAAGATGTCAAGATTCGAACCTTTGCTTTGACAAGAAGAACTCGTTCTACAACTGTGTCTACGTCCTCCGCTGAGAGGTCAAATGTGGGTAGAGAGAGAAGGACCTCTTCTTTGGCTGAGTCCAACATCTCCATTGCCTTAGCAAGAATGGACGCACGGCCATGTATAACCCAGACATCCCGTGGTGTGACTTTAGTTTCCTTTTCGAAAAGTGGTTGCAGCTCTTCAATGACAACCCTACTAGATTCTTTGAGTCGGTCCTCCCAATCAAGACGAACTAGACGCATTACTTCTGTTGGGGCTTTCGCAATGTACGTTGTTGGTCTGCCCTTTTTGATCTGAATGAACTGCTTCTCTTCTAATCGACCAAGTACATCATAAATCCTTGAGTAGGGAACCTTTGATTTTGTGGACACGTCTGACGCACCCATCTGCCCGCCAGCAACAAGTGCAAGATAGGCTTGGGTTTCGTATTCTGTGAGACCGAGCTGTTTCAGTGCCTTTAGGGTCGCCTCACTCACTGACATCGTTAATCCATCCAAGAGGTCAGCATCTTCCGTCTTAAGGCTTGTCAAGAGTGGATGTGTACCATTGCAGGAATTCTTCGAACGCCTTTGTCCGGTGTGAAATCCTCACCTTTTCCTCGAGTGTGAGTTCAGCATATGTCTTCGTGAACCCGGTAGGTACAAAGATGGGGTCGTAACCAAAACCACCCCTTCCAGCAGGTGTACGTGCGACCGTTCCGGACATAATTCCTGAGAAAATCTCCAAGCGTTCACCATCGCAGAACCCGACGGCTGTCTTGAAACTCGAGGTCCGCTCCGCCTTGTCGGTCATAAGTTTCAATATTCCTTCATAACCTATTGACTTGAGGACGAGTGCAGCATATGATCCTGGAAAGCCATTGAGTGCGTCGACAAAGAACCCAGTGTCATCTACCGCAACTGGTTGTTGAAGAGTTTCAAATGCAGCCTTGGCCGCGACACGCGCAATCTCTTCGACACTATCAGATCGAATCTCATGTTTCTCAAGTGAAGTAGTTTCGAAATCCACATTGTATTTCTTGAAGAGAGGAGTAAGCTCCTTGAGCTTGTGTTTGTTTTGAGTGACCAGGACTAGCTTATCCCTTGACATATTCAAGGATCTCCTTGATTACATTATATGATGGTTTGGTCTTCTCAAGATCAAACATGCCTGTCGCGTTCCAGAGAATGACATGTTCAAGTCCTTTTTTCACCAAGTCTTCAAGGATTCCAATGAGGGTTTCTTTGTCGCCGGACATATAGAACTCATGTAAAACTTCCAGTGGCACCTTTTCAATAGCGTCTAGTGTGGTCTTTCGATCATATCGCATTGGAACGTAGGTAGTTAAACCATGAAAATCATCACCAAAAGGATGTGAATATCCCAAACGTGTCCATTCTGTTGCTGCATGCATTAGAGCAAATGCTCTGGCAAGGGGAGTTTTCATCATCCTCTCACATTCCATTGGATCATCGTCAATAATGCACCATTTCCACAGAGCGGCAGTGAAAGGTCCAGTGCGATTCAGTTTCTTTCTGTAATCTTGAATGATTCTTAGACCCTCTCCGTATTGCTTTGCGCTTGCGACAGATGGGATCCATCCATCGCCAAATTCAGCGGCGATCTTCAGCATTTTGGGGCCCATGGCTGCTATCCAGATTGGTGGTGGTTTTCCATCCACAGCAGGACTCAGAGACAAGACTGCGTCTTTTAGTTTCCAGTAGCGACCGTCATAGTTGAATGGTTCATGGGTGTTCCAAGCCATTTTAATGATCTCAAGAGCCTCTCGTAGCTTTCCGACTTGACCAGAGTAGTTGAGACCATAAGGTTCGATATTCTCAATCTCGCCAGCTCCAATACCAAGTACTGTTCTTCCTCTACTGATATGGTCGAGTGTAAGAAAGGTCTGGGCGATAAGTATTGGATGTCGCCTGATTGGTTCGGTGACTGAAGAAATAAGCTGAACATTCTCAGTAACCGCTGCGCAGGCACTCATTATACTAGATAGCTCGTAGTATGTGTGAGGCGATTGTTGAAAGACAGCCAGCGGTGTGATATCAGGGGTCCAGATGCTCTCGGGTACAAATCCAGCAAAATGGTCTGGAAATGCCATGGAGTCATACCCTAGTGAGTCAATCGTCTTCGCATTCTTCAGAGCATTATCCCAAGGAGGAAGAAAGGGGCCAGGTGCTCCTATCTTCAAATCATGTATGTCAGTCATCTATTCGCACACCTCAGC
>JBHLOX010000190.1:0-4336 GCA_048940045.1 Promethearchaeota archaeon | reverse complement strand
ATGTCTGACACTGGACAGTTTTGATTCACGCCAATCCCAATTATGATCCCCATGGTTTCATCATCATTAGACACCGCCTCACTAAGAATGCCAGCAATCTTACTTTGTCCTATCAAAACATCATTTGGCCATTTCAGGCCAACATTCCCAACTCCAAGTTCCATAAGACTTCGAGCCACTGCACATGCACTCAGAAGTCCCAAGAGAGGGGCATTCTCAGGACCAAGTCGAGGTTTTAGAATTATAGAGAAGTAGAGACCTCCCTTCGGTGAGAGCCAGGTTCTATCCTTCCTCCCACGACCTGCAGTCTGAGCTCTCGCAACAATAATGAGTCCCTCTGTTTCCCCCTGGAGGAAGAACTCCTTTGCTTCTGCATTTGTAGAACCTACACTATCCAAGTATTTCACTCTGGGTTGGAAGACACTTGTCCTAAAGCAGTCAAAGCGAGCATTCAATCTGAGTCACTTGGAATTATGACTATAGCTATTTGAACTAGCGGGAAACTCTCTCTAAATTCATATCCAAGAAATTATGAACCAGTAGACACCAAGTATGAATGCGATAATCCAGACTCCAATTGTGAGAAACATGAAAGGTCTTGTTCTCTTCAATAGCTTCAATGGCATGCCGCTTTTTATCAGAAAGAGAATAACGAGTAATGCTCCAAGTCCCAGCGCGAGAATCCCAACGATGTCGTGAACAATCTGATACCAGAATGTGATAGGATTACCAAGCATAATAGATAATCGATCAATTGCACGTGGAATCATCCAGAGACCCACTGTCAGAATGTGTATCAAGACTACGAAATAGACGGCTTTATGATGGAGCTTGAAATTCATTCTGCTAGCACCATAGCGCCAGCCAATTAGTAATGCTAAAAGCACGATTATCTCAAGAATAAGAACGAGATGAGGAATTGGGATACCAAATATTTCTTGCATCTTCATCTTCTCCAATTAATTTGTTTCAATCTCACTGACACTTCCCCTTGTTGTAAATAGACTCGATTTTAGTGATGTGCCCCTACCTTCATGTGCTGATACTATGGCTGAGCCAATCATCCCCCATGGACAAAAACGGACATTCAAGTTCTGATACGCCTCAGAATCGTGTATCCTCGAGAACGCACAGCCATTTGTAGCCACGGTGATTTTTCCACTGTCAACTTTCGCACGTGCGAATTTGACAAACCCATGTTCGTGGATGTGTTTGGCATAGCCGTTTAGCTTCTCAGCCAGAGACACATTCGGATCAAGTAGAAACTCTGGGAGGTACGCAGCGAGTATGTCTGACATCCTAATGAACACATAATCTCTGATTGCCGCATCTCCTAGAATTTCTATGAAAACACTCTCATATCCGAATATCGCGGCGCGCAGTTTCCAGATTTCCTCCATCGTGAGACCTTCTGTGGAACCACTTGACTGAGCTTCATCCACTTTTTTGTGGAAGTCAGACAGGAAAGTCTTGAGTTCATCAATAAGAGCATCAGAGGTAGTTCTTTGAGAGAAGATCTCAGGTAGAAACTCTTGTACATAATAGATCATTCGAGGAAGAACATGTTCGTCTAGAACATTAGGACCAATGAGTTCTCTTCCAACTGCATTATAGGCATCAAGAATACCCAGGTACAGGAATACTGCCTCAAGCTGTTGACCACCTTGTGATTGATATTCGGCACTCATGAGCAGAACCAGTTTGATGTAAGTCTACATTGCTTATATTTCTCTTCTATGAAAGATTGCTACTGTGGCAGTTGATGTAACTCAAAGAGAGTCATCCCGCTAGTACTACTCAAGGTGATACCCAAGGTTCCTTGTCCACTGCTTCGAGCAAAGAATTGCCTATACGGTCTACGTGTTAGGGTTTTGAACATCGAGTCAATGTTCTTGATAAGCGAGGAAATGAAGATAATCGAATTTTGAGAGATTTCCTTGCCATCCTTCTCACTTAAGCGTCCATTAGTTGCGAAAATGAGTTTTCCCACCAAGGTTACTTTGGATGTTAATGCAATTTCAGCCTCAAAATTCTCTGCAAAACAAATAGTGGTTGCCGCCTCATACACATTCTCTTTTGGAATTCTCATTGCTCCACTAGCAACACTCAGAAGACGCCCTCCATTGCAAGCGACCACAGTATAGTCATCAGACTCTACAACAAAATAAGAATAATCTTGGGCAGTTTCTAAACTTTCGAAAAGCTTTTGGAGAGTTGAATGCACAAGGAGAAACTCTCGCACTTGATTCTGTTTGAATAACGGTTTGGGTCTAGAAAAGCTGACAATAACAGAGCCATCCGTAGAATCTACAAGAAATGCGAGAGGAATATCGCTTCGTCCCTCTAGTGTTTCATGTACAATTGATGAGAGTCGTTCATTGCTAAACAATTGAATGTTGATCATTTCAATATGTTCGCGAATCATTTCCTTTTCATCCTCAAGCAGTTGCATTCCATCAATCTCTGGAAACCTCACTTTGAGGAGGATTACCATGATTTTTTCCATGGCTTCTCGAGCAAACTCTTCTGGGGCTCTCCTATCAAAGACGCCTACTAGAACTCTTTCAGATTCAGGAAATCGAAGATACAGAAAATACTCAGTTTCAGTGGAAAATGAATCCAACGCGTCAGAACGAGCATGAGTACTGAAGTCTTGAATTGCAGAGAAGAAACCTGAGGAGAGGACTGCTTTATCATCATCACTAGTTAATTTATCGCTGCTGTAGTGAAATTGTAAAACGCTACGGTCAATCAGGAATATTTCTCGTATCATCGAAACCGACAGAGAAGCGACACCATATGAAGCAAACGGTCATCTACAGGATGTTTGGAAACATTATTATGAGTAAGATAACTATAGTTAATATGGTTGATGACTATGACAAGAACAAATCTAGTATTTCTTGGAATCCTGTTTCTCTCGCTTATGTTTATTCGTGCAGCCCCAGTAGCTGCTCATGGACCATCTGCAGTACATCTTGACTATGACTTTGAAACACAGGTATTGACTGTCGATGTTTCTCATAACGTTGCCAATCCTAATACCCACTACATTATTCAAATTGTCATCGAGAAGAACTCTGCGCATTTCATGACTAGAGACTATACTTCTCAACCATCGACAACCAATATCGTTGATACCTTTGATGTTCCGGCTGTTGATGGCGACCTGTTGACAGTGACGGCGTATTGTAACAGCGTAGGATCATTTACGGAGTCTATCACTGTTACTGATTCCTCCGCAACAACTACTACCGAACCGACAACAACAACATCCACTACAACAACTCAAGATGGAACTCCAACAAATCCCACAACCCCCGCAGGTATGGATATAACCTTAGTCTTAGTAGCTGGAGCTGCTGGAGTAGTAATTATCATTGTAGCATTTGCATTCACGAAACGTGGATAGCCAATGAGTGTGATTCTGGTACCTCCGTAGAAGGTGTGGAAACACTATTATCTTCAATATGAGATAGGTCACAATTCAGGTGACGATGATGAATAGAAGGGGACTTTTTGTTCTCGGTACTTTCATGGCATTGCTTGTCATTCAAGCTGTTCCTGTTAGTGCGCACACTCCAGGACCAATGACACTTGACTATAACTTTGGGACTCAGGTCCTATCAGTACAAGTCACACATTCTGTAACAGATGTGAATACACATTATATATACCAAGTTGTTGTCGAGAAAAATTCGGTTGTAGTTCTCACTAGAGATTACACAACTCAGAATACAACCTCAGGATTGTCAGCCACATACAGTATTGCAGGAGCTCATGGTGATGTGTTGCGTGTGACTGCAAAATGCATTATATCTGGTCAGGCTTCAGATCAAATCACAGTGGTAGACCCTACGGCGACCCCCATAAATGGTGGCGGCACATGGTTGGACATGACCTTGATAATCGCAGTGGCTGTTGTAGCTATTGGCGTTATTGGCATTGTATTCGCATTTGTACGACGCCGATAGGAAATACAAACAAGACTCACCAACTAGCAGCCGCTACATGGATAATGTCAATTGAGCGTAAGCGCTAAGCCTAAAACGGAGAACTGAGGCTCTAGAAGTATGAAGACCATCGACCTGCGAAGTGACACCATTACTCAACCAACAGATGAGATGATAGAAGCTATTGTCAAGGCTCACAAGGCTGGAAGATTCGGCGATGATGTAATTGGCGAGGATGAGGTGGTCAATGAGCTGCAGGAGAAAGCAGCGAAGGTACTTGGAAAGGAAGCAGCACTTCTTGTCACATCGGGAACTCAGGGAAATCTTGTTTCTTTGTTCACCCAGACCAAGAGAGGTGATGAGGTAGTTGTGGAAGAGCGCTC
>JBHLOX010000189.1:0-4387 GCA_048940045.1 Promethearchaeota archaeon | reverse complement strand
ACAGGTTGGGGAAGATTCACTTTTTCAGCATCGGGGTATTTCTTATAGACCGATGGTTTTGTACTCCAGTCCAACCTGTGACCGGGTAATTTACCTCGTTCATATTTTGTTGCAGAATGAAATTCATCACCGACTCCGCTCATAAGCAGCTATTAGTATCTTGTTTTATCAATACAATGATGTGACCTCGGTTGTGCAAGAATTGCTCAACTGTCCTTTACGGATACACTTAAACCAGTGCTTTGAACAGCCCCAACTTGCTTGACGAGCTGATATTACTCGTCTGAATGAGACAAAGGGGCTCACACAATGTCTGAAGAAAAACTCTCTGTCGAAGAGTTGAAGAAAAAGGCTGAGAAGCCAGGGAAGGATGCAATGATTCTCCACCCATTTTACCAAGGCAAGATAATGAGCATTGGTAAAGCACCTGTCCGTGACTTCTCTGACTTTGCTATATGGTATACCCCAGGTGTGGCAAAACCATGCTTGGACATCAAAGAAAATCCCGAAATGGCTTATGAACACCTCAACAAGGGTAACATGGTCGCAGTAGTCAGCGATGGCACTCGAGTACTTGGACTCGGGGATATAGGTCCACTCGCAGCTGGTCCGGTGATGGAAGGGAAGTCCATCCTTTTCAAGTACCTGGGTGGCGTGGATGCATGGCCAGTGTGTGTTGACACAAAGGATGCCGACAAGATCATAGAGTTCGTGAAACTCCTTCAGCCGTCCTTCGGAGGTATCAATCTAGAGGACATCTCGAAACCAAAGTGCTACAGGGTTCTCGAGGAATTGAGGAATGATCCAGAGGTCAAGATTCCAGTCTGGCACGATGACGCTCAGGGGACAGCCACAGTGGTACTTGCAGGTGTGATTGGTGGACTTAACGTAGTAAAGAAAGATATCGAGAATGTCACAGTTGCTATGCTGGGTGTTGGTGCAGCTAACACCCGAACAGCATTTCTTCTCATATCAGCTGGGGTTGATCCAAAGAACATTGTCATGGTAGACAGCAAGGGTGCAATTTATGCAGACCGTGAGGACATCGTGAAAAACAAGGACTATGACACCTTCAAGTATGACTTAGCTCAGAAGACCAATCCTGATAGGATGACAGGAGATCTCGGCGAGGTGATTGAAGAAATGGATGTGCTCATAACCGCATCTCGTCCAGTGCCAGGTACGGTAAAGAAGGAATGGGTATCAATGATGGCCAAAGATGCGATAGTATACGCCTGTGCCAACCCATTACCTGAGATCTGGCCATGGGATGCCAAGGATGCAGGAGCGAGAATTGTTGGAACTGGTAGAAGCGACTTTGACAACCAGATTAACAACTCACTAGGATTTCCTGGTATCTTCCGCGGAACTCTCGATGTGAGAGCAAGCACAATCACTGATGAGATGTGTATCGCTGCTGCTCAGGCGTTGGCTGACCTTGGTGCTAAGGAAGCCAATGTGCGAAAAGTCATACCAACAATGGACCAATGGGAGTTGTATCCACTCGAAGCTACTGCAGTCGGTATGAAGGCTATCGAACAAGGTATTGCCAAGAAGCACTGGGAGGAGCAAGACCTCTACAAGCATGCTGAGAAGATTATCAAACGTGCTCGTGGTGCATCAGAGATTCTGTACGAGAAAAACTTCATTCCCAAAGCACCTATATGATAGCAATAAGGTTCCTCCCTGACAATTCAGGGAGGTCTCTTCTCTCTTTTGCCGCAATCGTTTTGTGTATTTTATCTCAGACAGCTTACTCCAATACGCTACATTATTAAGAAATCTAAAATCCCACCCACCGAACTCGGTGAGCCCTCTTACATAATGTATCTGACTTACCGTAACTCTGGAGAAAAAGAAATGTCCTATGACAAATGTGTCCGTTGTGGTTCATGTCTAGCATTTTGTCCAATGTTTGATGCAACAGGTGAGGAACAATTCTCGCCAAGAGGAAAGATCTACCTTCTACAAATCATGGACAAGATTGAGGAGGATGAGGAACTGGGAAAGGAGTTTAGACGCCTTCTGTTCGAGTGTTCGCTCTGTGGTCGCTGTGAAGAAACCTGCGCATCAGGAGTGGACTTACTTAGAATCTGGCATGAGCAAAGAGCTAAGGCGATAGAAACCGCTCCTGAGGAGTTTGCATATCTTGAACCCCTTAAGGATGCACTTTCCAATGTGAAGAACATCTATGGTCTAGCAGCTGAGGACCGGGCGATCTACTGGCTTGATGAGCTTGAAGATGAGATTCCAGGTCTTGAAGAGAGAGTCTACCAGAAAGGAAAGACTGCAGAGGTCATGGTGTTTCTCGGTTGTCTGATGTCATTCAGGGGAAGTCAGATTGACGTGCTCAGGGCATTATTCAAGACTCTAGAGAAACTCGAGGTGGATTATCTAATAATGGGCTCAGAGGAGTTCTGTTGTGGGCACCCCCTCTATCTCATGGGAGATGACAAAGGAGCAGAGAAACTAAGGGAGCATAACAAGGGAGTCATTGAAGCTGCTGAAGCAAAGAACGTCATTACGTGCTGTCCAGGTTGTCTTATTCAACTTCGAGAACATCATAATCTGGAGAATGTTGAAGCACTCCACCACACACAATTCTTCGACAGGAAATTGAAAACCATTCCTAAGTATCAACAGACCGAGGAGTTTTCCTATCACGATCCCTGTGAGCTCCATCGGATTCTTGAGATAAAGACTGAGCCGCGTTCAGTCATCAATAAAATGGACATTGAGTTCAGGGAGATGGACTTGAGTTGTTGCGGAGGCGGGGGTCTCCTGAGGATGACAGATCCAGATCTAAGCGACAAAATAATGCAGCTACGAGCAGCTCGGGAGGGCGTGAAGAACACAACCGTAATCACAGCATGTCCCTCGTGCAGGGAGCAATTACTCGGACAAGACTTGAAGACCAAGGACATAGTCGAACTCGTGTCAGACTCATTGCAGGGAGGTTCCGAGTAGATGAGAATCAGAGATGTTGTCATTGGTGCAAATGCAAGCATGTACTACAAACTCAACTTCCGAAAAATCAAGGGAGTCTACTATCCAAGGAACACACAGGAGCTCATCGCCGCGATAAATCATGCACAGGCTAATGGTTTCACAGTCACTCCGAAGGGTGGAGGTTCAGGTCTTAGTGGAGCCTGCACTGGTGGCGATGATGAACGGGTCATGATCAGCAGTTTACAGATGAAAGAGATACTCACTGTATCCAAAGACCAGGGTTACATCGATGTCCAACCAGGAATCAACCCAGACCAGATTAATGAGTTTCTCGAGCCTATGGGGATGCACTTCTATGTTGCTCCAAGTAGTAGGGATATTGCCACTGTTGGCGGGATTCTGAGCACTGATGGGGGAGGGAATGACACTTGGGTAAATGGGACCATGAGAGACAATACAATCCGGGTCAAGATGGTTTTGTATGATGGACGCTTATTGACTGTCGACAATAAGGGAGTCAAGAGTAATGACCCAAACCTTGAAACACAACTCAACGAGATTGGCGTCACACTACATGACGTGGCAAGCTCACATGGGACTCTAGGGTTCATTGCAGAGATGCGACTTCTCATTCGACCAACCGTTGAAGAAACCCTGATTGGAGGGTTTGCGGAGTTCCCAGAGTGCAACGCTCTTGGGAAGGCTCTCACAACAATGATTGAGAGAAACAGTCCAATTAGATATGGAGAGGCTATTACCTTTGCACATAAAGATGTACGTGAAGGCTTTGTCCCGCCCCTACTCATCCTCGAATTCCCAGAGGAGAATACAGAGGATGTCAAGGATATAACAGACTTCAAGCCACTCGATTCTGACCAACTTGCAAAGATGAAGGATATTAGGATCAAACTACCTAAACGCAATCCCAATGAGGGGGTTCAGGTCGCTCTCTTTGAGGGCTATGGTTTTCACGGTGACAGCTTACTAAAGCTTCAGAATCGACTCGACGAAATTGATGCTCTTCTCATTGATCATGGTATGACTCCCTTCGCTAAGTATGGACACGGTCCTAGCAAGTGGTACATTGGAGATAACACTCCGACCTATGGACTCATTCTGCATTCCAGAGAGATAAAACCTGAGGGCAAGACAGGTGAGGAAATACTCAATACGGTTCTAGCGATTGTTGACAAGTGTGAGGAATTGGGAGTCACACCAAAGCCTGAACACAAGTGGCCTTTCTCAGATGCAGACAAGAAGAAGCGACTGGATGAGATAAGACGTATCATTGGGGAAGGATTCAATCCGTTCCTCCTCTCACCGGAGTGCAATGATCTACTAGCTTCGATGGTATGATAGTTGCTGAATACTTTCGGTCATCTCAGACAGGTGCTTATATACCTACTACAAACACGAATTTCCGATTAGAATGGCCCGC
>JBHLOX010000188.1:0-4407 GCA_048940045.1 Promethearchaeota archaeon | reverse complement strand
GGTACTTGTTTCGCAAACTTATCGAGTATCCTCTTCCTAAACATGTTTGGCATGATAACGATACCAAAGAGTGTGTTCGTATTAACTATACTGGCTCTATAACGAGTATCTGTGTCTGTCAAGAAACTCTGGGTCTGGATGGGGACAGAAGAAACACCTAGAGGAAGGAGATTTTTTAAGAGAGGTCAGTGACGGTCTAGAACTAACTGAAAGGTGTGGACTGGATGGAGAGAAGAACCAAGACTGTAGCCTTTCTCATGATTGGCGGGTCTCTATACACATGCTACATATTTCTCAGCGGATGGATAATGGGGCTGAATCACCTCTATAACCTCTATTCTGGTGAGGTCTGGAGCAGCGGACCAATGATACTAATCTATAGGACTTCAATCTTGCTACCTATTGTCGATATTGCAGGACTGCTAGTAATTTTTGGTGCTGTTGTATACTACACAACATACGAACCAACTAATGAACCAGTTGTCGTAGCAAGAGGGAAACTAATCACTTTAGTAGGCTTCGTTATTGGAACTATCGCTATATTGGTCCACGTGTTTGGTCTTGTTGCAGCATTCAGTTATCCAGAGGCTGCCTGGCAAACTGCGGACGACATAGCCGCACGGATAGGGGGAGATGTGGTTTCGTTAGGGATTGCTTTTGTAGCGTTCGCCACTACTATGATTGGAATTCTTGTAGGCGGAGTTCACAAAGGGGTGGAGTTCAAAGTGCCGTAACTATGATCAAAAAGGCAACATTAGATGATTTTGAGTGAGAAGAAGCTATAGCGCGTATCGATGCCTGTCCAAGAACTCCTGTTTCTTCGCAGGGTTGAAGGAAGAAGGTGGCTTTCCATGCAACTTTTTTCTCAATCACCTCATCACCAAGGTTTCTGTGGTTCAGGATATGACCATTTCCACATCATAATGATGCCAAATAATGCCATGAAAGGAGTCGGAATTGAGATTGTAGGTCCCCAAAGACCCGAATAAATAAGCAGTAATGAAACAAACCACATTGGTATATCTGTTAATATTCCAACCAATACCGTCATAGCTCGAGAGCTTTTGTGTTCATAATACCGCGATATTTGATAGATAAAGATCAATCGTGGGCAAGTCAAGGGAAATGTTGAGAACCATAGATAAGGACTGTAATCTATAACAAATCGGCTCCATTGAAACTCAATAAACCATGACATAGCACGAATAGACAAGTGAGGAGAAAGAGTGATGATGATTGGAGCAAGAACTACGATAACTCCAGCAATTACAGTTACTAGTTTGGCTTCAATAAGAATTTCCACACTGTGTTCAACAACAGCACCCGAATCTTTCAACTTTCCCAACCCATTATATTGTACAAAATACTATGTGATACGATATAGTATGTAAATCGATATATGAGTTTCTTGATTGAAGAAACAAACCGTGGGAAAAATGATGTTTATGGAAAGGAAGATTCGCTAATGAGAGAAGCCAAATTCTATGCTGCTGACAATGGGAAAGAGAGGAAGAGAGAACCAAGACTCATAATCAGAATGGAGAAGAGAAATGGCCAGTTAATGGTCGAGGAGAGGAGGCACGACTGGACAGATTATCAAATCCAAGGAGTAGACAGACGTCACTGGATGATTTTGGATGAATAGAGTTACAGATTGTATCGATGCCTGTCCAAGAACTCCTGTTTCTTCGCAGGGTTGAAACTCGACAAGGCCTGGAGATACCCAGTGATTCTACTGAACACTTCAACACCGATATGTCCACATTTCTTACAAGGAATTCTCGAGAGGTCATCTATAGACTCGAACCTTGTAGTTCGCCAATCAATACCAGCACGATATGAACAGACTGGGCAGAGCATCACATCTTTTGTGAAGCTCCAGTATGAGTTCAATGTCTGTGTAGCAATCTTCTTAGTCAGCTCCCAGAGTGCGTCAGGATCTGGATTTGCCTCGCCCAGATAGATATGAGTTAGAGCACCACCATCCATGAATGGGTGGAACATACCTTCTTTCTTGATACGCTGTGAAAGCGGAAGATTAGCATTAACATCAAGGGTTGTGCTGTTTGTGTAGTACACATTGGTTCCATCGCCCTTGAGATATCTCCTCATCCCTGGGTATGCCTTGTAGTCCTTTACTGCTAGTCGACCAGCAGCACTTTCAGCAGGAGTTCGAGTCACTCCGAAATGGAGTCCGGTTTCTTCCTCGAATTCATCAGCTTTTTGTTTCAGATGTTTGAGGACCTTGATTCCAAAGCGGGTGCCTTCTTTTTCATGGAGCTGGTGATCGGTCATCACCATAGCCATTTCATCAAAGCCGACTGTCCCGAGCAGGAACTCCCTCTTATTCATGTCAATCAATTGGTCACCATTTGGTTTCGGCTGAGTATAGAAAGGCACACTTCCACTAGCCATCAGCTTGTCTATGAGCCGCTTCTTTTCCAAGATTACTTCCTTAGACAACTCAACAAGATCATCTATCTTCTCAAAGAAAGTGCCCTCATCAGTTCTACCAAGCCATGCAGCACGTCCAAAGTTGGGGGTGACCATCTGAGAGGCCCCAAAGACCATATTGCCGCTCAGAAACTCCTCAAGCTCCTCATCACTGCTTGCAGTCCAGAGATGAGAGCAGCAACTACTACAACCAGCCTCAATCTTTGACCTCCAGTTTAGATAGTTCTCAAAATAGGGAGAACCATGCTTCGCGGTCAGTTCAGCGACAAGCCTCCAGGACTCCTCATACTCCGAGCCCATGAACTCCTTTCGGAGTACAATATTCGGTTTCGGAAAACCAAAGCCCCTTCCCTTTGCATCGCCTTCCAGCATCACGTCCATGAATGCGTTGAAGAACAGACGAGACTCATCCTCATAGTCCCCATAGGTTATTTCAGTTTCTTTTCCTCCAGGCAGAACAGCTGGAACGTCCCGCATGATTTTCGGAATTCCAGGTGTGAGATCAATACTAGAGAAGATGACCTGCCCTCCTCGGGCAACATACTGCTGAGTTAATGTGAATACCAGCTGCTGAGCAGCCTGCCTTATCCTCTTGTAGGACAACCCCTTCATGTAGGGAGCAAGAAAAGTGTTGAAATAGAAAAATCCCTGTCCACCGGAAAACGAGCTTTGAGCAGCAGCTAGCCAGATTGCGGAGTGATTCACTGCTACTGGAAGATGCATTGCTGGACCAGCTGCACTTGAGTGCATACCACCTAGACCATCTGGAGCTATTCCCAGCTTGAGAACCTGGCGGAGGTCCCAAGTGGCGCAGTAATCACGAGTACTAAAGTACTCCCGGTCCTTAATGTAGATGTCACCTCTGAGATGAGCATCTGCTAAATGAGAGGGTATGGAAAGGTAGGTGTGTTGTTCCATCACCTGGTCATGAACAAGCTTGGCGATTGTTTCAGGGTTACTCATCAGATTTGCGTTGGATGTATGATCTTTGGGATTGTTAATCAGCAACCCGAGGTCATACATTGGAACTCCAACTCGTGTGTAAAGAATACGCTCTTGTTCAAAACCCATCTCTGCGAGAATGCTGTTACACATCTCACGGATGAGTGGGCCAGAGAGGAACTTGATTCCTGAAGCAACAATTCTGTCCATGACTTTGACAGCTATGAGTTGAGCATCAGCTCGAAGAAGCCCAGCCTCCAGAACAAGACTATCGATAATTTTGCTTGAGTCAAAGGCTTCCATGGTACTACTTGTCGTACGGACCTTTGGCATCTTCTTCTCCATGAGTCGAAGTTCTTCAGATGTTGCGACTGCATTGTGTATGTCAGTCATGCGGCATCAAGGACCTCCCTTCGAATCTCATCAACTGTGGGAACATCTCCGCTATAGAGAAGTCTGAGTTCCCCACCATTCTCTATTATAATAGAGGGGGTACTAGCGATGAATACCTGATTTTCTAGAAGTCTGAATTCAAAGTCTGGATCCATTGCTTTAAGGTCAATGGTATTCCACTTCACATTCGTACCATCAAAAGCCTCTTGGATAACTGCTTTCGCTGCTGGGCAGTTGGCGCAACCATCCTGCGTGAAAAGATAGATAGTTGGTGAAAGGTCTTGTCCTCCCGGCGTCATTGCTCAACACTCACCCCCGCGAATGCAGAGGTAAAATAATATTCGTGCTGTGTTAAATAAAAGCATTACCTCTTTCAGAAACAGCCTCTTGCCTTGTTCTAGGCCAACCGGGGGAGTTGGGAATCCGAACATATTCACACAAGTGAAAGACTCACTTTCCCACTTAAGGTCCGATGAAATGTGAGCAGTTTTCGTATCTCCAGATTCCCGTTTTTGCAGCACTAGACCTAGGAAGCAGTACGATTCTCTAGTGAAGAATACCAAGTTTTGAAACATATCCTGAGATATGTTTGGCGCGGTTCAGTGAATGCATATGCCG
>JBHLOX010000187.1:0-4480 GCA_048940045.1 Promethearchaeota archaeon | reverse complement strand
AGGAAGATTGCCCGTGGGACATTCTTTGCTGGATCCTTGATTTCTTCAGAAGCTGATGTCACTAGATTATATCCTACAAAGCTGATATAGAGTAAAGTCACTGTTGCCATGAAATCTGATAGATCTGCATGCTCTGCGAAGAATGGCGTCAAGTTTGTTGGCTCTATAAAATGAAGTCCAATCGCAACAAATGCAAACAAGATGACTGCCTGTACAATATTGAAAATGCCTAGAACTCCAGATACACTCCTAATGCTAATTATATTGGTCATAAAAGTGATGGCTATTATCACAAGAGCAATCAGTGCGACGTACCGAGAGCCATCTGGAACAAACTCTGCTATTGTGTACGCCACTGCTAATGCGTACAATCCGCACGCCACAATGTTTCCTATCATCATGAACCAGCCAGTGATGAACGCTGGAAATCCCCCTATTGTGTCATGGGCGAATGTATACCCTCCTCCTTCCTTCGGAATTGAACCTGCCATCTCAGCATAGTTGGCAGCAGTAAACATTGCTAGAACTCCTGTGAAGAGGTATGCGAAGACCACTGCTGGGCCTATCATTCCAGCAGCTGTTCCAGAGATGACATAGATACCTCCGCCAAGCATGGCCCCAAGTCCTATGTTGGTTGCACCTATGAGTCCCAGATGACGCGCAAATTTCTCTCCGCCATGTGCATCATCTGGAGTAGCTACCATTTGGTCGACAACCTTCTATCAGTAACAATGCCCCCATAGGGCGAGTTTCAGTTGCACCGATTTCATCATCTTTTGAAGGTTGTGAATTGCTCATTCGCATTCAAATCCATGTCAAACTATACATTTTAAGTTAGAAAATCTCTTCCTTGCATGCTAGAATTACATGAGGTAGATTTCAGAGCTATGAGGATTTACTATGAAAAGGAAAGTAGTTTTGGTATTACTAGCATTTCTGTTGACATTCATATCACCAATTGATGCGCTCTCTGACCAAGGGCTGGAATGGGGGATCAAAGGAGGAGTGAGGTATGAATACACACTCAATATAACTGACGATAGATTCGACAATGTTCTTTTAGATTGTCACTTCATTCTAGAATCAGACTTACCTCAAATAGAGAACGATGTGACATTACTCAGGAAATTGATGCTCGTTTCAGATTTCTCTTTGTCGAATGGCTCTTTGTTCAGTACAATTAGAGGTGATTTCAGATGTGTTGCGATTGGCAACTGGAGCTTACTCACTGAACTACTCCCAGTATCTATATCCTTCTATACAGCAGATAGCCCCGGTAATGGCTCCTATGAGGTGATTGATAGAGATTCATCTTGGGGATTTTTGTTTACATCAGATTACGAAAACTGTGATGTTCCTATTGAGAAATGGGTACACGGGTGGATATTGCACCTTGAGTTCTCAAAGGTGGATGGTGTGTTGGACTACTCTTTCTTTCAGTGGTTACTTCTTGACCCTGTTGCGAATGTGACAGTCGAGGTCATTAGGACAGATACTGTTATTCTAATTGATGCAATTCCACTGATAATTGTTGGTGGAGTCGCTGTATCAATACTAATCGCATCAGTGATAATTTTGAAAAAACGGAAACAACATACACTTTAAATGGGAAAGCATGGCGGTCAGCGTCGTTGGTCTTGAGTATAGAAACCAATTACGAAGTGGTCCAAAATGATCTGGAAAGTCAACGATAATTGTACTGCTTGTGGCACCTGTGCTGATGTTTGTCCTGTTGATCCTACCCTGTATGTAATCAACGACAAGGCTGTGTATCAGGTAGACCGAGAAGACGAGTGCACTGAATGCTATGCCTGTGTTGATAGTTGCCCTGAAGGCGCTATCGAGGAGTAGAACTCAAGCGATAACGACCAAAACTTACAATGTGAGTGTGGAGTGGTCCGACAGGAATGGGCGTTTCTTTTCTGTTTGTATATAACCCCGAAGTTTAAATGCTGATATGAACCGCACCAGAAATGCAGAACTCTATTTAGAGTCTTAAGAAGAAGTGATTCAGAATGATTTGGAAGATAACTGATGCTTGTACAGGAGAAGGAACTTGTGCCGATGTCTGTCCCGTTGACCCAACACTGTTTGTGATTGAAAACGACAAAGCCATCTATCAGGTTGATCGTGCAGACGAGTGCACTGAGTGCTATGCCTGTGTTGATAGTTGCCCCGAAGGCGCTATCGAGGAGTAGTACTCTACCTTTAACGACCCGAACTTACAATGTGAGTGAGGGGTGGTCAGACAGGAGCGTCTTGTATAGGGCGTTCCTGTCAGCGACATTCTTTCTTTCTACTTTACCTTATATGGAGTTCCTAGTACAGAATTAAAGAACTCCTTAAGTGATTCATCATTGAGTTTGACTCGTACGTGTGCAAATGCGTCAGTACTTGGGTCAAAGGTGCCCATGACTCTTTCAATCTGTGACTCATCATCGAGCATGAGGATTGTCCTTGCTTCATCAACCTCCTCATGCATACCATATTGATCACGTATCTTGTTCATACATTCTCGATACATGTCAGGACTTACTCTGTAAAACAGCTTCATGAGTTTGAACTCCTATGATTTCTGCTTTTGATATTACAGGGGAAGGTATAAGTGATTCAGTCTGATAGACCTGTGATTAGACAAGTCGGGAGGACTTTGACTTGAGGAAAAACCACCACAAAGTAATCAGTTTCTTTATGGTCACACTTCTTTTTTCGGGATTCATACCCCTCTTGGTATCCCCGGATTCGTTTATGGTTGAGTCGCAGAAGGATTATTCTCCCTCCGCATTCACTTGGCAGACCTTTAGCAGAAACATGAATGTGACCACATTTGTATCCCCAGATGGAAGTCATGATGCACTTTGGCATTTCCTAAATAGTGCCGAGGCGAGCATCTATGTCGAGATATATGGAATCAACAATCCATATCTACTTGATTTGATTCATGAATTACACACAATCAAACCCACACTTGAGATGAAATTCTTACTCGGTGAAGGAAGCCTAGGATATTTTAGCCAAAATGACTTTGTTGCAAATAATCTTACTCTATTAGGCTATCCAGTGAGGTGGACTAATGAAACAGAATTTCGATATGCTCATCAGAAATTTGTGATCATTGACAATAAGACCACCATTGTTCATTCTGGCAATTGGGCGAAGACAAGCTTTCCAGAGGATGGCAAGAAAGCTAATAGAGAATGGAGTATTGCAATGACTGACACGGAGGTTACTCAATACTACAGAAATGTCTTCGACTACGACTGGGGTAATGGATTTGATTATAATGCTACACGTGACGGAACTGGCTCTCCATTGAGCTACTCTGAAACTGGCAGTTCCTATCCACGACCCTTCGCTACTCCTGGTAAGTTCTCTGGTCCTATGAATGTCACACCCATCTTTAGTCCTAACACAAGCTTGCAGGGTATTCTCTACTGCATTAACGCAGCACAGGTGACATTGGACATCCAGATTCCTTACTTCACCAACTGGAATGAAACAGGAAGTGTTGAGCAGATTCTCGATACTATTGTTGCCGCCAAGAATCGTGGTGTGACTGTACGAGTCATCTCTGAGGAGGATTACGACTATGAAGAGGTTGCAGATCTCTTCCATCAACATAACATTCCAATTGTTTGGCAAGATACCACATGGTTTTCCGCAAATCACAATAAAGGCATCATTGTTGATGGTCGGATAGTACTCATCAGTAGCATCAACTACAGTGACAACAGCATCGAGAATAATAGGGAGGCTGGGGTCATTATTGAGAATCAGGATGTTGCTCAGTGGTATCAAGAGGTTTTTGACTATGATTGGGGTATTGCTGATTTTGATCATATCAATGGCGTAAATCTCTATTGGGATCCAAATATCCCAAATAGCTCTTCAGAGATCAATGTCACAGTATACGCTCATGAGCTCTACTCTGTAGGAGTGACTGATGTCAGTCTCGGCGTGAAGATTGATGCTGGTAGCTGGAACAATTACACTATCACCGCGAATGTTTTCGATTCTGCTGAGGGTGATCCAGAGAACTACTTCTATGTCATAGCTCCCCAAGCAGACGGAACAGACATCATTGTTCAAGCAACAGTCACTGCTGGTGGACTTGTTAATGTCACTGAAGAGATGGTCATCCATGTTCGTGATTCAGTTGGAACAACACCAACTCCAACACCGACCCCCACACCAACTCCGACACCGACGCCAACTCCAACGCCAACTCCAACACCCAATCCAGTTGTTGAGATGATCATCGAATTGCTACCATATATCGCAATGGCGATAGTGGCTGTAATTGGTGCAATCTTCATCAAGAAGCGACGATAAACTGAGATTCTAGTAGGCCCCTACAACTGGGGCCTTTCCATTTTCTTTCAGAAATAGAACCAATCCATTATTCTGATTTTTCAGCCATCTCTGCAAACTTGAAACAGCTCTCAGCATCCTGTTTCTCACCAAGCTTCTCATGAAGTCC
>JBHLOX010000186.1:0-4484 GCA_048940045.1 Promethearchaeota archaeon | reverse complement strand
AGCAGTACGAATCCACCAACAAGAATCACAACTGCAGCACCAACTGCACCTGCAACAATAGCCAGTGTGGCATCGAATGGAGGCGGAGCAGTGCCGGTGGGTGTGGTTGGTTCAGTGGTTTCTACTCGATCCTCTGGCCAGAAAGCCCAAGATGGATTGGCTGTCAACTCGTAGAACTCACCAGCCTCGAAGTCAGTGAGTATATACGGACCACATACCACATTTGGATCCTCTGGATTGAATAATGGATTCCAGCTGTTCCATCCGTCATAACCAATCTCCTCAAAGACGTGCTTTGGTATGACAGATCTAACTGCAGCTGAGTAAAAGTTCCAGATGTTGTTGTTACTGAACTCAATGACAACACGGTAGTCCGTTGGGGCTGTGGCTGACACGAGGTTACCTAGGTCTACGCCAGCAGGATTACCCAAAAGACCCGAATTGTATGCATACGTGAAAGAGTACGCATAATCCGAAGCGGTCACTGGGGTGCCATCGCTCCAAGTTGCATTCTGAACCATATCAAAAGTGAACTTCTGGTGACCATTGGGTAGGGTTTCCTCTGTATAACCTGTACCAAACTGTGGGTATACATACAGATCAGGAGCCCAGTCATACAACCCAGGCCACGTCAGATCGAGAATAGCCTGTACAAAGGCTGATGTCGATGTGTAGATGTTGAAAGTGGATGGTTCCTGACCGAGGGCAATATTGAGTGTTCCACCATATTTTGACGGTTCGGCATTCTTCTGTCGGATCTGCAGAAGACTCCATGGACTAGTGATGTATCTAGAGTTATCATATAGAATATGATGGTCGAATTTGTCAGTCCTGTAGGCTTGTATGTACTGGTTATCGTAGCACACCACTTGAGGAGCTTCATAGTGGATCATTCTCTGCATCCAAGCAGACGCATTATAGGCCTCTTCAAATGTCTGTGCATTCCTCAGGGAATAGAGTGCTTCATCAATGGTCTCGTTCGCGAAGTTGCAGAAGTTCTGTTGGTATACATCAACATAATCTGACGCATAGTCTTGATAGAAGAAGCCGACACTAGCAGTTGTCAGATAGTTAGAGGCGAAGAAGATCATGTCATAGTCCCCGTGATTGTACACAGTCCCCAGGTATGTGTTGAAGTCTGCCTGCTGTGCCACAGCTCGGAAGCCCAAAGCTCTGAGGGCATCAACACCCACTTGAGCGCACCCACCAGCAATTGCTGGGGAGTCTGGGGAGTAGTTTATCACTATCTCATGGACTGTGTTGCCATTGGGATCAAGACGGTATCCACTCACGGGGTCATATTCCCACCCTGTGTCGTTCAACAGTTGGTTCCCAATTGTCACCTCTGGGTTATAGTAGTGAGGTGTTAGCTCGTCCTCAATATTCCAGTCTGTGTGGGTGAGTGGAACTGGGGAATCAAGCAGTTCACTTAGCCCCTGGAAGATGTCTGCTTTTACTTTCACTTTGTCATACGCAAAGTTGAAAGCCCTGCGGAAGGATGTCCAGTTAAATGGAGCCTTATCACACTTTATTTTGATGTGACCATAGCCACTACGGAGTGTGTCATCCATAATTTCGATGTCTGGGTCTGCCGCCAAAATGGGAATACTTGCTGGTTCGAGGAACGAATCATGAGCGTCAATTTCACCACTTTGGAGCGCGAGAACCCTCTGGTCATCTTCCTCTATCACTTTATACACAACTTTGTCTAAATACGGTCCGTGTGTAAGACCTGGTGGCGAATTGGATAAATATTGGAGTTCATCAGCAAATGCTGGTGAAGCCACCATAAATAGAAAAGCTGCAACCAAAGTCATAGCTAGGAGATGACGTCTTCTAGTAATACGCATATTCTCTCTATCTCCTTTCATTCCGAGTCGAATTCGGATGCGCAAGTATCAAGGAAGGTCGATAAAAGGATTGTGCCTCTAGCAACCGATGTCTCTTTCGTGCTATCCAGATATAGATATTGGAAGTAAGCTGGGTTCTACGACCCAGTATATGATGATTGATGTCATCCATATTTAATTCTCGGGTCAAGCACTCCATAGAGCAGGTCTGCCACAAAGTTAGCTAAAACGGCAGTAATTGCAATAATCAAAAAGATCGCCTGAACTACAGGATAATCCAATGAAATCAAACTCTCGAAGATGTACCGACCCATCCCTCGCCATGTGAAGACTGTTTCTGTCAGTGTTGCACCGTCTATCATAAACCCAAAGGTCAATGCTATAATGGTCACCATTGGTAGCATAGCGTTCTTCATACCATGTTTGTAAAGGACCTGATTCTCATCCAGACCCTTGGCGCGTGCAGTCAGGATATAGTCCTCAGTCATGACATCTATGAGATTGTTCCGCATGTAAAGGAAATACCCACCATAACCACCAACACCCAGAGTAATCATGGGTAATATCAGATGATGAAGCACATCGCCAGCTATTATCAGGGCACCGAAAGGACTTGCTCTTGCAACTTCCCAGACCTCATAGCTGATGGTCCCAAACTGTGGGAATCCGATTTCAACACCAAAAACTGCTGAAGTCCATGATGGAACCATGTATCCAAAGACCATGAGAAGTACCATTCCAAACCAAAAGACTGGCAATGCATAGACGAACAATGCTATAGAAACCGCACCAATGTCTTTCTTTGACCCAGGATCCGAAGCTACCTTAACACCAGTCCAGATACCAAGAAGAATAGCAACCATTGAAGATGTTCCCATCAGTAAGAGGGTATTCGGAAGTCGCTCAACGATGGTGTCTATCACTGGCCGCTGACTCAGAAAGGACACTCCGAAATTGCCAGTGAACATGTTGACAAGATAGCGCCAGAACATGTAGATCCAATCGAAAATGTCAGGATTCATCACAAGCCCGAAGCTGGAGTATATCCGCTCCAGAAACTCCGTGGTCATTCTTGTACGAAGATCATCACTGATCATCATACTGATTGGGTCAACACCAAACAAGAAGGTCGGTAGCCTGAACAAAAAGAAGTTGAAACAGACCACCACGACTATTAGTATGAACATGTACAGACTGCGTCTTATCACATACTCACGAAGACCCATAACTAGACACTCCGATACTTGAAGTACATAGTGATACTAAGTACTATGAGGGAGGTGTCAAATATTCCGAATCTTATAAACATAATGTTCTAGGCGGTGGTTGGAAAAGGAGGATAAAGGGAAGAGAGGGGCGTGTGTACACGCCATCTCTTCATCAATCAAATTGACTATCTCTCTCGCAACCTTGGATTCAACACTTGATCCAGCGTATGTCCCACAAAAGTGAACGATAGTGAGAGGAGGGTTATCATGAGACCTGGGAAGAGAACCACCCACCATGCACCCCTAATGAAGGCCGCCCCGTTTTGAGCGTCTGCAAGCATTCGTCCCCAACTAGGCTCTTCAATATCTGTTAGACCAAGGAATGATAACCCAGCTTCTGAAAGTATTGCTCCAACTACGCCAAGTGTGATATTTGCAAATAGGATGGGCGTCACATTTGGTAGGATGTGCCTGAACATGATGTAGGTGTCAGAAGCACCAATCGCTCTTGCTGACTCGACATAGGCCTTGTTCTTCTCAGCAAGCACCTGTGACCGTATCAGACGTGCTGTTCCTGTCCAACCCAATATTGCAATGACAATGATGATATTTTGCGTTGACTCTCCAAGGAAAACAGCCAATACCATCATGAGCGGTAATCCTGGGATGACTAGAAGGAAGTCAACAAATCGCATAAGGACCTCGTCAACTCGCCCACCAAAATAGCCCGCCGTTAGCCCTACTATCACACCTACAACCGTTGAGAGTGCTGTAGCAAGAATTCCGATTATCAATGAAACCCGGCTTCCAAAGATGAGCTGTGAGTAAGCATCAGCACCAAAGGTCGTGGTTCCGAGAATTCCGTAATACCCACCAAAGGCGAGAACATTAATACTCGTGACTGTAAATGTGACAGTACCAGTGTAGTTCTGCCATGGCATAATCCCTCTCCAGCTTTCGAATTTCGTGATCGGTGCTAGACCAACACGGACCTTGAGTGTGTCGTTCAAGTTTGTCTGAGTGCCATTGACAGCAACCAAACCATCGAACACGTCCTTAAGAGTGAGGTAAGATAATGGGATACGCCGCTCTTGGACATAATCGGTATATGTTGCGTCAGCGGTTTCATATATTCTGAACCAATTATCATTAGAGTCAACAAACCAGACATAAAGTCGAAACATCAGATTATTATCTACCTGAGCGCCAGGAGCGAAATCTCCTGTGAGGAACGTGGCTAGTGAAATAGACATATTGATTCCGGTGGGTAGACCATTCCATGGCCACTCAAATGCCTGCTCAAAGTATACAAAATCGCCATAATCAGGCATGACCTCCTCTGGGTCTTCACCATAGAAATCAAGCTGCGTACCAGCTGTATGCGACCACGTTAGGTTCACATGGTTTGTAGCGTTTGTCCCAAAAT
>JBHLOX010000185.1:1791-4530 GCA_048940045.1 Promethearchaeota archaeon | reverse complement strand
ATGTGTTACTTCTTCACGGAACACAACTTCGACCTCGGGGGAATATCAAACAGCTCTGGGAAATAGTACAAGAGGTTGGTGCAGACATTGCAATACATGGACACACCCATGAGGCTTCCATTGATCTTCACAAAGACCGACTGTTTCTAAATCCTGGTACCATTTCGGGAGCCACTGGGGGCTGGGCTGGCAGAGTTGACGCTAGCTTCATCGAGCTTGAAGTGAGTAAGGAAGAGCTTTTAGTCAGACTGTTCCATACTGATTGGAAGATCATAAAAGAATCAACAGTCAGATTTCGAAAGAAAGAGAATCGTGTTATTCGAGTCTAATACTCTCCCCAAGGATCAGGACTTAGGAGTCGCATGTATATCCGCTTGAGAACATTGGCACTCTCAAGCACTGCAGCATTAGCTGTCTTCTGTTTATCTACAGTTTTTGATAATCCCTTTGATTCCCCGAGGATCTTCTCAAACATACCTTTTTTCTCTCCACTCTTTCTATCAGTTCTGACCTTCTCGGGAGTTGCCTTTCCAATCTCCTCCTCAGGAAAGATGTCCCGTGTGAATCTGAGTTCTGAAAAGAATTTAGAGAGCGTTTCCTTGACTGCTTTTCTCGCCAGTGGTTCCTCGGGCATCTGAGACACTATGTCCAAGGCTCTCTTCCTGAGGTTCACAGACAAGATTGACTGTATCTCTTCTGCGAGATCTCGGTTCATTGCACATGCGATACCTATGTTGATCATTAGAATTCTGATTCGATCAAGAATGATTCCTGTGTCACTACCAACAAGCGACTTTCCCCTCATAGAAACCAGCCAGTCCTCATAGGTCTGATTGACATTGTGTAGATCTTCCTCGAACTCGACTAATCTCCCCATCTCTCCAGGTGGAATGAGTGTACACCAAACAGTCATCGGAACATGGTCGTTGATTTCAGGGGGCATGTTCTCGAACTAGTTGCCGTCCGTTTTCAGTATTACCTTTCTAGACAATTTGCGTTGGGGAATTCTTTCAAATACAGGATTTGTGGATACTGAACCAGCGTGTGAGGACTGGTGATAAAATGGCGAAATACAAGGTTTCGATTGAGGTGGTTGACATCCTTGGAGATGGAGATTGCTCAATAGGCCAAAAAGTAGGGGACACCTACAGATACCCTGAGGACAGAGGAAAGATGTGCTCCAATGCTTTCTATATTCTCTACCCTTGGATAATGGTCATGCTCTCTGGAGGAAGCTTCACAGATGAGGGAGATGGGAGTGATTTCATGACTATTGGCTGCACTGACTATCGGCATCAGGTCATCTATAAAGTGTCACGGAGAGAGGTTGATGAATAATCAAGGTCAAGAAGATCGATATTCCATCGCTACTGATGTGAAGTTTGGACCAATGGAACTCATCAACGTTCCAATACTTATCAAAGAGTCCACAAAAGACTGGCAGAACATCTCACTCTGTGAAGTGAATGACTGCGTTATCCGTCTTGGGGTTATTCATGGAGAGTTTCACTGGCACAAGCACGACCATGAGGATGAGTTCTTCTATGTCATTGATGGTCTGCTACACATTGACATTGAGGATAAGGTCCATGACCTGCATCCAGGCCAGGGTTTTATGGTTCCCAGAGGGGTGGTCCATAGGACTAGGGCTCAACAGCGCACATCCATCCTAATGGTCGAAGGAAAGACTGTAGACCCAACTGGAGATTAATTGTTGGAGCGTCTTACAATAACTTAAGACCTACAGGAATCTCCTCTTAGCAGCGCGCGGCTAACACAACAATACTTGAATAATTAATTGACTCTCTAGATGAATGTATAATAAAGGCGATGTGTATAGTTGATAAATAGCCGGAAGCTTCTTGGTCAGGTTGGCATTCTAGTGCTACTAGCACTGGCTGCAACAGCATCAATAACCATTTTGGGCATACGGGCTTGGGAATCAACATACACAATTATAGCATCTGACTCACTTCTTGCCTTCCTGGCGATTATATGTGCAGCCTATGCCTACGCCACATACAAAAGAACATCCTCAACGCAGAGTGCGATTTTCTTTGCAGCCTTAGTCACACAGGGAACCATCTATATCGGTAGTAGTGTTGATTATCTGTTGGGTCTCACTGCCCCGACAATATTGAAGACTATGGACCGAGTAACAAGTGACATCTTTGAGGTTTCATTTCTTGGAGTCCTGTTTTTATCTGCAATCCTATTGAGTAACAGGAAGTACTCAACCAGAGAAACAACTGCTCTAATGCTCGTGATAGTATTTGGATCTCTCTCCCTCTACGGTGCTCTCTATGCATTCGTATTGGTTTCTCTCTCTGAATCCTCTCTCATCATTGCTGGTCTGATTGGGACTTCAATAGCCATCATTGCCTTCTTGCTCGCTGGGCTGTTTGTGCTCAAATACCAAAAGGAATTTCAGAAGTACGACTTGTTACTACTGTTGCTAAGCTTGGCCATATTCAGTCTTGCGAGTATTCCCCTGTTTCTCAATCTGGTTTTTCCATCTAGTATCTGGATCATGTCTCTTGTTCTACAAGCAGTAGGTTTCTTCTCATTAGCAATGTCTGTCGCTGTTCCTTGGCAAGTGGAATTGGGCATAGCTAGATTGAGATCATATGCTTCAATTGCCACTCTCTGTTTTATGGCTCTTATACCATTTATTGTGTTCGTGCTTGTTGAGTCGGTGGCACCAGGAATCTCATTCATTTTCTTGGGTGCTTACTATCT
>JBHLOX010000185.1:0-1691 GCA_048940045.1 Promethearchaeota archaeon | reverse complement strand
GAGTATCTTCTCTCGACAAAAAGTGGTAGTTGGGAATCAGTTGGTGGTGTTTCATCCGGATTTCTCTCTTTATGGATAATTCGGAATATTCTCAAGGCTGTCTTTGAAGAATGGTCAATCGGGTGGTGGGCCGCGGAACTTCTTCTTCTAGTCGGTCTAGTTCTGGGCCCAGTGGTTCTAGGTGTGATGTACCTGACTAGTATGTTTGAAGCTGAATCTTTACAACGCAAGGCTACGGTGTACGCTGATTTGTTGGGTCATGACATAACAAACTATCTGCAAGCCATCCAAGTTGCACTTGGAATTATGAATATGGAGGATGCTTCTCCTGAGGCCAAAACAAAGGCACTTGAAGAAGCCAATCTTAGTCTGACCAGAGCTGATCATCTGATTAGAAATGTAAGGCATTTAGGCCAGCCCTCCAGTATACATGGTAGCGATATAGAAAGAATGGATCTGATGTCTGCCATTCACGTAGCTCTGAATCAGGTCATTCAGATAACCGCTCCTGACGAAATTGAGTTTAACATCAGAGTGGATGATGCTGAACGATATGTCTATGCAAATGATCTCTTAACTGACGTCTTTATGAACCTCTTTCATAATGCTGTAAAGTATTCCAACCAGAGAAAGAGAATCGATATAGAAATAGAAAGCACCACCACCGATGACAAGAAAATGTATCAAGTTCGTGTGGTGGATTATGGTCGTGGCATCGAACCCAGTCGTAAAGAGTCACTGTTCAATCGCTTCATGGATGGTGCAGATGGTACTGGGCTTGGACTGTGGGTCGTACAGGTTCTAACGGAATCTTTCGGCGGGAAAATTGACGTCCTGGACAGAGTACAGGGGAGTTACTCACAGGGGTCTATATTTGTCGTGACTCTGCCTGCATATGTAGATGATAGAGATAGTTAGATAGACGATTTGTAAAGCCAATACTTCACCAGTTTAGGTTTCAATCTCTCGAGCCGTCTTATTCGTGTGGATGTTTCTTGTCCAGACTCTCTAGCTGCTGTATCAGATGTCAGTCTGACGATCTCCTCATCACTGATCACTTCTGAGTATTCGAGTATCTCATCGGGAATCTCACTCTGTTCATCAAACTGGTCCCTAAAGTGCTCGAGAATGGCAATAGTAATCTCATTCGCGGTTGTCGTATTGCTTTGCAGGACAACCGCCTCTGTGCCCCTCTTTCGTTCCTGTCCAAAGAGATACCCCAGTCCTCTCTCATCTATGTAAGTTGCTGCCAGGAATTGATATACATCATCCACAAGCTCCGGCTGTTTCTCGAAGACTGTTCTACCCACACCAACCAATGCATCATATGACTGAGCACATGCATGACTCTCGGGGGGTTTTACTATCTCAAGACACGCAGTCCTTAGATCGTTCTCTGGTCGGTCTATAAAGCCAATGAGGTTCATAGGATACAACTTACAGGTCAGAGGTCTTTTAGAGTAGATTGAACACTTGTCATCACTATGAAATGGACAATCATCATCAAAGTGCAGCACAAACCTGTGCCACAGATTGAATACAGTTGAGTTGATCCTGAGGTGCTCCTTTGCTAGTGATGTGCCGCCCAATTCTATCAGGGCCCTAGCGATGAATGGTGCCTCAACATCGGTCAGGAAGACCGCTTGTTCCCTACAGCACTCACCACAATGTGTACACCAAGAATCCATTAT
>JBHLOX010000184.1:2267-4550 GCA_048940045.1 Promethearchaeota archaeon | reverse complement strand
AGCCAAACCCGGTGGAACCAATGGGCTTTCTAAGTGGTAAGAAAAAAGTAGATGCAGAACGCGGAATCCTTGAGATGAAGGGTACAATGAATGCCCTGACATTGAGAATACGCAGACTTGAAACTCGGATGACC
The DNA here is from genome assembly GCA_048940045.1 of Promethearchaeota archaeon. Taxonomy (GTDB): domain Archaea; phylum Asgardarchaeota; class Thorarchaeia; order Thorarchaeales; family Thorarchaeaceae; genus SMTZ1-45. Next base: position 4,416 of record JBHLOX010000184.1, on the reverse strand, counting down.
GAAGAGCAAAAATCTGCTAAGGATGCAATGGCTCAAGGAAATCGTTCACAGGCTCGTTCGCATCTAAGTATCGTTGTAGATCTCGAGAATCGAAGGTCTCGTTATCAGCAGCAGTTCCTTACCCTTGAAACTGCCCTACTAAACTTGGAGGAAGCAAAAACCCAGACTGAGGTGCTACGTGCCTTCACCATAGCAAATGATGCACTCACAGAAGCACGCTCAATGTTGAGACCAGAAGAGATTCAAACTCAGCTTGACAAGCTATCCGAGTCTTTCGAACACATTTCCATAGCTGGTGAGCTACTCTCTGAAGATTTGTCTGGAGCTGACTCGACTGTTGAGGATGAGGAACGAATTGACCGCCAGTTAGAGGCTATGGAAGCTGAGGTCCTTCTTGAAAAGGAAGGTGTTCTTCCACCACTTGAAGCTGAAGGTGCCATAACTACAAAGACCAGCAAGACAGAAACATCTGATGAGAAACGAATTGATGAACTACTTGCTGATCTCGAGAAGGAGGCCCGTGAAGAGAGAGCACGGGAGAAAGAGAGTTAGACATAGAATAACTCAAGCAGTTTTCGGGTGGGGTTGAGGTTGAACATAAGATTAGTTGTATTTGATGTGGATGGAACTCTGACAAAGCACAATAGTGTGTGGTGGAGATTGCATGAACACTTTGGTACAACTGTCGAAGGGAAGCTATACTATGATCAGTTCTTTAATGGAGAGATCAACTATGACCAATGGGCTGATCTTGATGCAGGTCTTTGGAAAGGGAAAACACTAGACGAGGTAATGGAGGTCGTACATGCGACTAAACTTGCTCCAGGAGCTAAGGAAACAATCCAGGCTCTCAAAGAGCACGACAAGAAGACTGCCATACTCTCGGGCGGTCTGGATATAATGGCCAATGATATTGGTCGTAGAGTTGGAATTGACTATGTCTTGACAAACAGACTTTACCATCATAATGGGGTACTCACAGGTGAGGTAGAGAATCTCGTAGCCTGGGGTGGGAAGTCTGATGTGATCCCTCAGATAAATGACCACTTCGACATTCCACTTGATGATACTGCTTTTATTGGGGATGGGCGAAACGACATGAGCGTCTTCAAAATCGTAGGTCTCTCGATAGCCTACAACCCTGAAGACCAAGAAGTAGCTGATTCTGCTGATGTTGTTATCACAAGCGATGACCTTCGAGCCATCCTTCCTCATGTCATACCGGAGTTCCAGCGATGAGTAAAACAAACACATATGCTTGAAGCAGAATTATCATTGCACCCTCGAAAAAGTCCAACTTATGGTCATCAGCTATTGCTCGTTTCAAGAACCATAAGCTTCCAGCAATCACCATAATTTGAAACAGGACGTATCTATCAAGAGGTATAGGAACAATGATTCCTATTCCTCCCATTACAAGCAAAACTATCTGGAGTACTCCACCTATGAGATTCCCTATGGCAAGTCCAACCTTCCCTTTGGCTGCTGCAATTACTGCTATACCATGTTCAGGTAAAGCTCCAGCTGCACCTAGTATCAAAGCTGCAATAGCTACTTGATTGCCAAATAACTCTACAACACTACTGTAATCTTGAAGAAGCATCTCAACAGAATGGGTAAGCATTTCACCTGCAAAGAAAATCCCTATGAAACCCATAATTGCCAGAATGGCTGCAGTTCTTTTGGAATGACTGGCCTCGGCTTTGGGTTTTGCACGTTCATTCACAACATCTCCAGTAGTCAGTGCACCAGCGTAGATTATGTAGGACAAGAACAGTACAAAAGAGGCAACAGCAGGAAATCTTGGATTTGCAGGCGCGTCTGTCGATACCATGTCCATGACCCCAAGAGCAAACATACTCAAAAGAGCCACGAATGTCCATCTAATCAAGACTGAATCCTTCTTGATTGCCTCTTCTGGAACATCCATGTCTGGTTTTCCCCTTGTGGATATGATTATCGTTACTCCTAGAAGTAACATGTTGAATCCTGCTGCGATAAGAACTGACAGGACGGCAATATCCAGTAGATCTTGATTTCCTGTAATCCACCCATCAAATGCAGCATTACCGCTGATGACAGCTTCAGGCAGATTACTCGCAAGACTTGTGAGCATACCTGCAACGTAAGCTGTGTATCCTAAATGTCC
>JBHLOX010000184.1:0-2167 GCA_048940045.1 Promethearchaeota archaeon | reverse complement strand
AGCACAACATCTTCGTCATAATCTACTTTTCCTGACTCGATTAAGTTCCACAGCCCACATATGCCAACTGCTGTTTCTGGACAGATATCAAGACCTTCCAATTTAGCTGCAGTTTTTCGAGTTGAATCAATCTCTTGCTCAGCAACAGCCACTGCGCTACCACCTGAGTTTCTGATTGCACTTAGAATGAGTCTGCCTGCAAACGGATTTGGTACTCTTAGTCCCAGAGCTCCTGTTTCTCCGTTAACCCACGGTTCTATATTCTCTGTTCCTTTTTCTATTGCTCGAACGATTGGAGCACAACCTCCGCTCTGTGCTGCATACATCCGCGGACGTTCAGAACCAATTAGTCCAACAGATTCAAGCTCATCAAATGCTTTCCAAATACCAATAATTGCAGTGCCTCCACCAGTTGGACAAATGATGACATCGGGAACTGTCCACCCCATCTGTTCACAAATTTCGAACCCTAGAGTCTTCTTCCCCTCCACTCGATATGGCTCCTTTGTGGTTGAGAGGTCTGTCCACTCTCCATTCTGATCTCTCATGACTTTGCCAGCATCTATGATGTTTCCCTCTACTCTAGTTGTCGCTGCACCAAAGAGCTCGCATTGTCGGAAAAATGGCTCAGGAGTGTCTTCAGGCATGAAGATGTTTGCCTCGAGACCTGCTGCTGCTGCATATGCGCTCGTAGATACAGCTGCATTCCCAGCAGAAGGCAGTGCGAATGCTTTCGCCCCTAGTTCAAAATGTCTGGATATCGCGGCGCAAAGCCCTCTGTCCTTGAAACTTGTAGTTGGATTCTGAGCCTCATCTTTGATGCGAAGCATCCCTAGACCTATGTGCTTTCCTAGACGCCTTGAGAGAAGTAGTGGCGTCCACCCCTCACCAAGACTAACCACACAGGAAGGGGATTTTACTGGAAGAAGTTGTGAGTATCTCCACATAGAGTTCAAGTTTGATGGAAACTCGTTTTTAGTAAGGCTCTCTCTCACACCAGCAATATCATAGACCGCAAATAGAGGTGACCCACAAACGCAATATGTAGTGATACTCTCAGCTGAATTCTTTCTTCTGCACTGTGGACATTCCAGGTGTGATATGTGTGAAATCAAAACGCTCACGATATTACATGAACACTTAGCCTTATTTGTACCTGTCACTCAAGTTTTGCGGAAATAGAGTAGATTGGGATGCATATGGGCGAGCTTAAACGGACAACAATGCCATTTGCTTCACTGGTTGGTCTGGAGAGATTAAAGCTAGCCCTAATTCTCAATGGTATCAATCCCCAAATTGGTGGAGTTCTTATCTCAGGACCAAAAGGAACTGGAAAGACAACTGTGGTCAGAGCATTAGCTGACCTCTTGCCAGAAGTGGAGGTCGTTGTTGATTGTAGATTTGGTTGCAATCCCCGTAATCCTGACCTATTATGTGCTGACTGTAAAAGCTTGGTTGAATCTGGAAAGAAACTCAAGTCTGACACACGAAAGATGCGTGTTGTAAACTTGCCACTCTCGACGACAGAAGATCGTTTGATCGGAGCATTGGACATCGAACGTGTTCTACAAGATGGAATCCAAGCCTTAAAGCCTGGTATCCTCGCTGAGGCTCATCAAAATGTTCTCTATGTTGATGAGGTGAACCTACTTCCTGATCACTTGGTTGATGACCTTTTGGATGCGGCAGCTACAAAAATCAATGTGATCGAACGTGAAGGGATTTCTATTGCACATCCCTCTGACTTTGTGTTAATAGGAACAATGAACCCGGAGGAGGGTGAGTTGAGACCACAGCTCTTGGATAGGTTTCCACTTCATGTCGCTGTTGGGAGTCATCATTCAATTGAGGATAGAATGCAGCTTGTAAGGAGAAATCTCGCATTCGAAGAAAATCCAGACAAGTTCAGAAATGATTGGGAATCCCAACAGTCCGAGCTCCGAAATCAAATTATTCGCGCTAAGGAACTACTCAAGGATGTAGTCCTTCACGATTCACATCTCAGGGCGATTGCGATGGCTTGTGATGCACTTGAAGTAGATGGTGTTCGACCGGATATCATCATCAGCAAAGCTGCCATCACCAACGCTGCACTTGAGGGTAGAACAGAAGTAACTCTTGATGACATGAAGCTTGCATCACAACTTGTACTTAGCCATAGAACTAG
>JBHLOX010000183.1:1496-4556 GCA_048940045.1 Promethearchaeota archaeon | reverse complement strand
GAGGAAGAGGACACAGTACTAGGCTCCACTAATATCGTGGAACCAATACATTGGTGTCATATTTCCTCGCATGGTAATCGCTTCTATGGGAGGATTTAGATTTAAAGATTAACATCGAAGTATTGTTGTACTGCTGGAAATGCTTTTAGACGAGTGAAGTACATTTAGATGAAAGGTGCAATAGGAAGAGAGAATGTGACAGAAGCAACCAAGGATGACCTTTCCCGTGCAAAAGCCCTTCGTGAGAAGGGAGAATATGAGGGGTCTCTTGAGATTTTGAATTCACTTGCCAAAGACAAAGATCTGTTGTTGCGCCTTGATGCCTTGATTCTCAAAGCAGAGATATTTTGGCGTTTAGGAAAGTTGGATGATGGGTTGAAAGCAGTTGATAGTGCCGCTAACTTGATATCATCGAAGAAGTTGAGGTCACTTGAAAAGAAAGGTGAGCTGCAGAAAAGAAAAGGACTCCTCCTCTCACATGCTGGAATCATCCATTGGTATAGAGGTGACCTTGGGCCAGCATTGGAGTGTCATGAAGAAAGTCTGAGGATAGATAAAGAACTTGGAGATAAAGAGAGGATTTCTGGAGATCTCAACAATCTTGGACTTGTCTACTGGACAAAAGGAGAAATGGACCGAGCTGTTGAGTACTATAAGAAGAGCTTGGCAATCTATGAGGAGCTGAAAGATGAGTATGGTATTTCCAGTGTTCTCAACAATCTCGCCAATCTCAGTTCATTAAAAGGAGAGTTGGATCAAGCACTTGAATATCTTCAAAGAAGCTACAAGATTAGGGAGAGATTGGGTAACAAGCTAGATATCGCCAGATCCCTAATCAATATTGGAGTCATACACAGACTGAAGGGAGACCTTGACGGAGCTACAGAATATTACAACAAGAGTCTAGCTATCCAGGAACATCTTAGTATCGGACCAGATTTTGCACTCGCTCTTAACAATCTGGGAGATATTTTCAACCTTAAGGGAGAATTAGACATTGCATTGGAATTTTATCAACGAAGTCTTCTCATCTATGATGTAATGGGAGCTAAGGAAGGGATTGCACTCACCCTTCTAAATATTGGTGATTGCCATGCAAGGAAAGGGATTCCCGAAAACGCGTACGAGTACTACCAGCGAAGCATGAGTATATCAGAAGATATGGAGAATGCTCATTTAATTTCAGCTGTGTTGAGTGAACTTGTAAGTTTGGCTTTGGACAACAATGAGTTCGACACTGCGAAGGACTACTTGTCCAAACTTGAACAGATCAATGCTAAATCAGATAATGTAATTATCAGCCAACGATTTCGGATTTCAAATGCACTACTTCTCAAAAGAAGTCAACGCACTAGAGATCGTGTAAAAGCAGAAGAAATTCTTGAGGAACTAATAGAGGAGGAGGTAGGTGATCATTCTCTCACCACAATGGCTATGATTTATCTCTGCGATCTGCTGCTACTCGAGCTCAAAGCAACTCGTGCTGAGGATGTACTTGAGAGGGTCAAAGGGCTTACTCAACAGCTAGTAGTAATCGCCCAAGAACAAGCATCACTTCCACTTGTTGTGGAAACATACATGCTGCAATCAAAATTAGCACTGATTGAGTTTGAGGTCGATGAATCACAGAGATTGATGAATAAAGCCAAGGTTCTTGCTGATGAGAAAGGACTGCAGCGATTAAGTCAAATTGTTCAGAACGAAATAGACTCACTTCAGAATGAGATGAAGAAGTGGGAATCCATCCTGGATGTAAAGCCATCGAAGAAGGAGATGGTCAATCTCACCAATATTGATGATCTTCTAGCAAGAATGGTACAGCAAACCGTTGAGAGTTTGGGAGTTGAGCAACCAACCACATCAACAGGTTCAAAGTACAGACTGATTCACAAGGACCTTCTCAAAGAAACTGGACGGTCAGAGAAAGGTAAGTTCAGAGTAGGTATCGCTCAAATGGGGCTTTCTGAATCTGGAGACATCCTGAACGAATTGTATGAAGAGAAAGCTGAAGGGCTCGTTGGTCTTCGAGAGAAATCAGTGGAACCAACAAGAACGAAATTGAGGGACATGATAGAAAAGGCGTACACTGAGGGAGTTAACATCCTGCTATTCCCTGAGATGACAATCGACTTGAGTCATGAGCAACTAGTCGACGAAGTTTCTCAGCTCGCCAAGAAATATAAGATTTACATTATCCCGGGCTCTTTCCATGATCAAGAAACAAGACGTAATGTCTGTCGAGTCTATGGACCAGAAGGAGTTCTTTGGGAACAGGAAAAGCACATTCCCGCAATCATCCATATAGGTGGAAAGAGGTTTATTGAGAAAATCGAGATTGATCCAGAAACACAGAAGACCTTCATCTGCAAGACTGAGTACGGAAGGATTGCTATTTCTATTTGCCGTGACTTTCTAGACATGGATTTGCGAGTGGAATTGAAGAATTCAGATCCTCCGGTTGATCTTGTTATCAATCCAGCCTTCACACCTGTGACAGACGATTTCAAAGCCGCTCATTTTGATGCCAGAAGGTCAATCTATGCCTATTGCTTCTTTGCCAATGTAGCTGAATTTGGTGACTCGTTAATTTACACTCCCGAGAGAGACCGTGTTGAGAGGAATGTCCCTCGAGGAAAAGAAGGGATGATTTACAAGGATGTTGATCTTTTCCAATTGAGAGCAGAACGGAAAAAGTGGGAAACGGAAAGGAAGAAGCAAGTATCGTTCATCCAAAGCACAAGATGAAATCTAAATATCAAGCATCAATGACGGTGAACTTGTACAGAGAGTGGCGAACTCTACTGACTGCTTCATGTCCTCAGGGACTTGGTCTCGAGTTACATTAACAAATCCCTTTTTCTTGAAGTAATCCTCAGCAGTGTCAGTCAGAAGGTAAAGACGAGTGATGCCTTTCTTTTTTACAGTATCGATTATTCTGTTGACCAATCGTGTGCCAATTCCCTTTCCCTGAAAGTCTGGGTGGACAGCGAGAGACCGTAGTAATGCTGATTCACCATAGATCTCCAGTCCAACTGACCCAACAAGAAACTCCGGTTCTGC
>JBHLOX010000183.1:0-1396 GCA_048940045.1 Promethearchaeota archaeon | reverse complement strand
ATGGTCGAATTATTGGCAATCTTATTGTTGCTCGCTTTGGTGAGGATGAGGCACATCTTGCGCGGATTGGTGTTTCCAAGTCTCATCAAGGTAAGGGCTATGGCTCTTTACTCATGGAGCATGCGATTGATTGGTTTCATGAACAAGGAGGGATTAGTGCTGCACATCTATACACACAGGACTTCAACAAAACCGCTCAAAACTTATACAAGAAATATGGATTCACTCGGGCCGGGACGACTTGGCATTATTTCGTCCCCTATGACTCTATTGAGTCCAAGAAGAAATACACCTGTCAAGAGATTCTGGAGGAAGAAATCGACTCCGTAGGGGATAGGTTCCCTTCACTACCTCCCGAACAGATTAGGAGGTTTTTGACATATGATGAATACCTTATACTGACATTAAAAGATTTGAAGGGGGACATTGCAGGAGTTTGTCGATTTACGCCTGCGTTTCCAGGGTGCTTCCCATTCGAGATTACTGATGTTAATGGCTTTGATGATTTTGTCGATGGTCTAAGGGAGTTCAAACATCCGGAACATGATTATTGTCGAGTGACTTTCACTGATATACCTCAGCTCGCGAAGCTCTGTGAACGACGTAATTATCGCCTGCATCATAGACTCCACAAGATGACACTCTCCCTATAGCAAAAGCATCATATATTGATTCAAACTTAGAGGAGTATCCCAGTTTTAAAAGGTGGCTTGCTATGACCAAGATTGCAGTAATCTCGACAAAGGACAGGGTCTATGGAGTGAACAAGTCCTTCGAACTTCTTGGAATCAATCCAGTCATGGGAAAGAAGGTCGTTCTCAAACCGAACTTCAACACGGCTGACCCTCCACCAGCATCTACTCATATGGACACATTCAGGCAAATTCTCGTCAACCTTCAAGAGATGGGTGCAAAGTCAATCACAGTCGCAGAACGCTGCGGACCAGCCAACACAGAAGAGGCATTCAGGACCAAGGGTCTCTACGGGTTGGCAGATGAGTTTGGTTTTGACATCGTGAACCTCTCAACAATCCCTCAGGATGAGTGGGTGATGAAAAATCCAAAGGGCAACCACTGGAAAGATGGATTCCTCTTCGCCAAGGTCTACGACGAGGCAGAGGCAGTTATTGAGACCTGCTGCCTGAAGACGCACATGTATGGAGGCCACTTCACTCTCTCTCTGAAGAATGCTACTGCGTTGGTTCCGAGAGATGGTTACAGTTACATGAGCGAGCTCCACAGCTCACCTCATCAGAGAAAGATGATCGCTGAGATCAATGCTGCTTACAAGTGGGACATTGTCATAATGGACGGAGTCATCGCGTTTGTTGATGGCGGGCCAATGGAAGGAACTCGAAGGGAAGCCAATGTGTTCGTCGCTGGTACTGACAAGATT
>JBHLOX010000182.1:0-4599 GCA_048940045.1 Promethearchaeota archaeon | reverse complement strand
AGTACCTTCAAAATTTCAGACAAATCAGTATTTGAGGCGATTGAGATTGGGCTCCGAGAAGATGACATCCTTGGTTTTTTGGAGAAGAAGAGTAGCAAACCTGTTCCACGAAATGTTGTGAGGTCCATAACAGATTGGACTTCCCAGACAACATTTACCACAATCTCAGATGTCACGCTCTTTGAAACGGAAAATGAGCAGGACCTAGAAGACCTGTTACTGATACCAGACTTCACAAAACAGATTGTCAGGAAGGTTGGATCTACTGCAGTCATAGTAGCCGGAGATATGGAAGAACTCAGCGATAATCTTCGGAATCATAAGTGCATGGTCCGGCGAAAAATCGGGGAAGAAGAGGTATCAACCTCAGCTGATTCGTCAGTTGCTGAACAATTCCTGCTATATGGTGAAGATCAAGGAATAGAGGATGTGCCAGACCTCTGTGATGGTTGTCCAGCGATACAATCTTGCAGCAAGGTGATCCGTAGACGAAGTCAGAGAAAAAGAGGTGTTTAGATTATTTGACAGGTACTCCCAAAGATCTGGCTAGCCATTTCTTTGGATTGAGTAGTCTTGGTGATTCCGATCCTTATGTTCCCATGGAGCTGTGAAGAAACTCAAACTTCCTAGAAGTTCCAGAAACAGCAAAGTAATTTCCTAAATTGGTATCAATATCATCAGAATGGCCATGGAACTAGTCTTGGAGGGATATGTGGAGGGATAAATCCTGGGAACCAGAGATTCATCAATGGTATCAGTGGTGTTAGAATTACTGTCACAACGAGTAACACTGCAAATGTGAAGGTGTGAATTGCTGTCACGTAAGTGTAGTAGGGTCGTATATAGGAATAGAATGCAAATGCAGGGATCGATAAAGCGACCATCGCCATTATTTCGACTGAATCGAAGAAGAAAGGCATTGACATCGGCCAGAAAAAGTAGAAGATCCAAGTGATCTTCTCGCTAGAGGTTTCATGATGAGCTATTTTGTGAATCCCGTCAACTCCCTGGGACAGAAAGAAGACTGGAATTAAAAGCCACCATTGCAAGCCAACAAAGAACATCGGACCAGCATAGAACAAAAGGTCACCAACACTCTCAACTCGCTCCCAGAGTGGATTCCTGCTAATGAACTCAGTCATCTCAGTCATGTAGTATCCAACCATCTGGAAGAACACAAGCGTAGGCAAGAGGACGAATGATATCCCAATCATGATGACCGCGGCCTTAGGCAATTTGGATATCTTTCCTTCGTGATAATTATCAAGGGGGTAGATTCCATGAAGTGTGAAAGCTGTCAAAAGAACCAACAAACCGCTTGGAAGGAAGAATAATGGCTGGAACAAGTATTGGAAAATACCAAAACCAGCGTAGACATTACCATTTACTGGATTGAATGAAGGATCAAGAATCGGGAGGAAGTACCAAACACCGAACACCACTAGCAGTTCAGGAATCAGCATCTTCATTCGATAGTCTTGGATTAATTTCATCACGGGACCTGGTTCTTTGCTTTGCTCTTCCATCAACAGACAACTCCGATTCTAATCAAAGGTTGGTTTTCTTGTAGCCACATCCTCATCCTCCTCACGGAGTTTATGCTGGAAAGGCCGACCTTGACCATAAATCGCTGGATCCATGTCTTTTGTCTTGTTCATAATGGTGTAAAACCCGCCAATCTGAATGGCAAGTGAAACAAGTGAGATTACAAACACGTCCGGGAAGAATTCGTGAGTGAAGAGCTCATAGATCCAAACTACTGGGTAAATGATCATCTGAATCAGTATTCCCGCCATTAGAAGCAAGACCCACTTGTTTGACCAATTACCCACCATTCATGCACAACTTCCTAGAGCGTTTTAACCACAACCTCAGCCAGATTGACCATTAATTAAACATGCCTATGGTTACTCTTCCGGGTTATAGTTGTCTTGTAGCTCCACAACAAGCAAAGCAGCCAGCTCCCGAAAATCTCCCATTGATATGTTTGGAACACTGCTTGTACGTGAGGGGATGTCAAATCGAGCAACAATTACCATGACATCTTTGTCCATCGAATACTCTAGCAAAGCTGGATACCGTGTAGCGATACGGAATCTATCTTCGTGTGGTGATACGCGACCACCCTTATACGCGCTACCTACAAGGTAAGGATACACAAAACCAGAATGAGACACCTGCACTTGAATTTGGACAGTTTCAGGTAGATTCTGAACATATGCTTTGACTTCAGCAGAGAATATTGTTTGTACTCCTGATCGTACACCAAGCTCTACATCCATCCCGGCTCTAATACCAGGTACACCAGCAAGCTCTCGTGCAAAGCGATAGACATCTCCAGTCATAGGTCGTGTGAAAAACTCTTGAGCGTCAATCGTTGGAATCCTGAAACCAAATACGAATCCAGCAACTGCGACTATACTGTAAACAAGAATGATAAAGAGAATAGTGTCAATCATTGGGGTGAACAGGACTGTGCCCATGGATTGTGAAATCAGTATCAACACTCCAAAGGCAACAATGAAAATAAGTGAGCAACCACAGCCCAGGAAGTCGCCAGGATGTGAATACAACTCACCATAAGCATCTTCATACTGCTCCACCATATTCTCGTACTCAGTGAAACTCACCCAAGTTTTCCTCTTCTCCCATTCTCCAGGGATATAGTCGATAGCTTTCTTAGAGCCTCCACCCATTGCCAACGATACAAAGAAGAGAATGATAGGCATCACCACAAAAAGAACGAGTCTGTTGAACACGATTGGATTTATGTAGTTCATCAAAATTCCCGCTAGTGTGAAGAGAACAGCGATAATTGCAAAGACTCGGTTTATCTTTCCCTGTCGACTATAATCAATGATTGTGGCTTCGTTCATTCTATACCTTCCCTCATCATTCACAGAACATGGAGAGTGATAAGCTCTACGATGATTCAGAGCCATTGAACTGCTTCAGAAAGTTTGTGACGTCCTCAAGTACTTCGTCAAGGAGTTCATCCTCGCCTCGTGCGTCAATATAGGTCTGTAAAGTCTTATACACAATTCTTGCCAATTGTTTGTGAGTAATCTCACCGGAATACTCCTCAACAAGTGTTGGTGAATCCATAGCATCCAAAGTTAACACAGAACTGATTTTGGAGAGATGATGAAACTCATCAAGAGTACCCTGAATCCTTGCCACACCTTCGATTCCTTCAATTCTTGAAACCGGGCGAGCATCGCGAATCGTGTAGTAGCCTGAAGCCTCTCCAATTGTTAGACTTACTCCAGCCCATGAAATTCCTGGAGTCATCTGCATCTTCTCGATCGTCGAACGTAAATCATTCTTGGGAACAATAGGGAAATGAGGAGTGACTTCATTTGGTATATACTTGAAAAGTATTGATGAGCCAACAAGTCCAAAGAGTAAAACAAAGATACCAAAAATGACTGGTGTTGCTGCAATCACAATGACATTTGTCCTCATCAGAAGAAATGGAGAAGTCACAGCCGTCAGGGCTATGATGAAGGCTAGGAATATTAGACGGAAATCAGCAACTGATAGGAAATCTCGATACTCGCTTCTATATTGCTTCATCATTTCTCCATATTCAGTTAAAGAAACCTCTCTCTCTCTGAAATTCCACTCTGGTGGAACATAGATTATCTGGGTTTTCATTCTCCAAATGACCGGCATAAGCACAGGAATGATACTAGTTAGAACAATAATTGCCCAACCAATCCAAGTGTATGGCTTTTCATATACGGGAAGTAACTGAAATTGAGCCATCTCAAATCCGATAAAAGCCCATATGATTACCAGGAGGAAAATAACAATCTGATAGTTCAGGAATGACCCAATTCTAATTGGACCTTCTGTCAAATCTATCCCTCGGGTGGAGTAGCATTTAGCTCTTGAAGAATCTCAGAAAGTTGTTCATTCTCTCCGCGGGTTCGTAACCATTCTAGGATTAGGATTGCTACTGCATTTTCAAAGACTGTGGAGATATCCTTCACTCCAGGATGCTTTACCTCAGATTGAACTGGCAGTCTGACATAGTATCCTTTGTCATCAGTCCCTACGAATTTACGGAAATTACGATCTCTTGACATCCACCACCAGACTACCTGTTGATCATTATCTGTTTCGTGAAGTCTACAGAGTACACGAGTGACAGCATGCAAATCCTCCGACCAAGACTCAATATAGGCATCCTTCTCAATCCCAGAGATTCGAGAAACAACTCTTGGACTCTCATAGATCTCATAGCCATCCAGTACGCCCTTATCAAATACGACTCGGACATGTGACAATCCAGGAACCTTCTCCTGAGCTTCCGCTAGTGTGATAGCTTCTCTCACTAAGAGAATATTGAAATCTTCCGAGGCTGCGTTTGAGGTGGCTAACAATGCTCCGATTGAAGCCACTGTATATGCTAGAGAAAGTGAAAAAGCAAACATCCATGAGTCAAGACCCGCAAGACTTGGATTTTCAATCAAGAGATAGACAGGCAGACCAGCCATGAACAGGAGCAGTACAATAGGGATGAAGAAAGTCCAGTAACTGCTATTTGAAACCAAACGCCAATGTTTTCGTTTGTTTTTCTTGACAAGTGCTTTT
>JBHLOX010000181.1:0-4613 GCA_048940045.1 Promethearchaeota archaeon | reverse complement strand
AACCTGTGAATCTTCATGAAAATGAAGATTTGAAGTCTTTCAAACAGGTTTGCATGGCTTCCCCCGTCAGGAACTCGCAGCAAACACGGTCCCAAAGTGAGTTCTAGGTCCCTATTGCCCCTCGATGGGCAGTCTTGCGCATGTAATTTAATTTTACCATGCATCCTGTTGGGAAGAGCTCCACGGATGCGGAAGGTTCGCCTTGGCGGACCCGCCGCTCCAACATCTCTAGCTTTCATGTCGTGAATAGATACACAGAACATCAAAATATACACACAGAACAGCTTAATCTATACCTAAAGGATTAACATACAGACAATAAGGCCTCAGAAACCTAGCCACTTGGCATGAGTGAATACGGTGATAGTGAAGTGATCCATAATACCTTCCTCGTTCGCATTTCCACCCAGCAGATAATTGCTACAAGCCAGTACTGGCCAGTTGAAGTCAGTAAAGATGCATTGGATGAGTTCATTTCAACTAGAGAGGAGCTTAGAACGGACCTCGGCCAAGTCCAAGAACTTCCTCTGATTATTGGGGATCACAAGTTTCTCGGAAAGGACTGGATTGAGGACTCTGCTCTTGTTTTTGTGACAGACAAAGGTGAGGATGAAGGAAGCACCTTCGAGAAGATCGATATTGCACTCAAAGCGCTTCGAAAGAAATTCAAGATAGGTGGTATCGAAGGTGCGGTCAGTAACTATGAGTCCCTTATCGAACCTTCAGTAACAACTAGGCTTAAAATTGCTTTAGTTGGAGAAGGAGGTGTTGGAAAGACTACGACCTTACATCTACTTCTAGGTGATACCCCACCTCTCCAATATGTTCCTACAATTGCATTGAATTTGGAAACTGTTGAAAACATACGTTTCGGTAACTACTCCCTAGTCTTATGGGACTTTGCTGGTCAGGAGAGATTCCGAACTTTGTGGCGGTTCTACTTTCATGGTGCAGATGTCATTTTTTTGGTGTGTGACTCAAGTCTGAGAAATGTAATAATCAGTAAGGACATACTGAAACTGATTAAGCGAGATGCCCCTAAAGTTCCAGTCTTTGCCATGGCTAATAAACAGGATAAACCAAATGCGATGAAACCAGAGGTTGTTCAGAAGATTCTCGGGATTCCAACGTATCCAATGGTAGCAATTGATAAAGATCGTCGAGATGAAATGTTACGTATCCTCATGACTGCAGCAGCTCAGTATGTGGGTGTTGCATTACCGGATCTTCCAGCCACTGAGCTTCTGAAATTCACTGCAGCCGCCACAGAGGAAGCTATTGCTGAAGTTGATGCTGTAGAAGAATTGATGGCTGAAGAGGCTTTAGAAACAGAAGCAGAAACAGTGGATGAAGAAGTGTACGAAGAGGTCTATGTTGATGAAGACGGTCAGATAATTGAAGATCTGGATGAATATGAGATTATTGAGGAAGAAGTGGAAGTACTAGAGGAAGAAGTTGAGGAAGTAGAAAAAGTAGTTGAAGAATTGGAGATTGAACAACCGGTCGTAGAGGAAGAAATCGAAGTTCCGGTTGATACAGTCGAAGCTACTGAAGAGATAGAAATTCACATTGAATCCGACCAGGTTCTTGAACCTCAACCTGTTGAGTCCGAGATCGAGGTTATTGCGTCCATTGCTGAGGATTCCGGTCCAGATATTGTCGTTGGAGAAAACACTGATGCAATGAAGATGGCAAAAGATATTGTCTTTGAAGCACTTGCAACTGATGATATTGATGATATAATTGCTACCGAGATTGAACAAGCCTCAGATGATGAGATTGACACTGCGCTTCAGGCCATCGGGAGTGACGAGGCAATTCCGCTTGAAAACGAACCTGCGGAAACCGCAGAAATTGATGCGGAATCACTTGAAGAGTTGGAAAAGTTTCTTGGTCCATTGGACCGTTCAGTTGGTGGTACTGGTGTTGCTGTAGCTGAAGCGAATAAGGATGACAACGACTCATATCTCCCACTCAATGGCGACACACTTGCAGAGCTCGACCGTCTACTCGAAGCAAGAGAAAAGGAAGAGAAACAAGACTAGTTCTCACAATCGGAAAGACTGATTTGCTAGTATGGTTCAGCAAACCAGAGGAATCCTGTTGAAATTATCTGAAGTTGAACCCGAAAAAAATGTAACAGACTTGATTGTCCGCATCGTTTCTGTAGCCCCTCCCAAGATGATAAACACACGAACTGGACGAAAGACCCAACTAACTGAGGTCCTTGTGGCTGATGAAACTGGATCTACGATCCTCTCTCTTTGGGGATTTGGAGAGGGATCCGATCTCTCTGCTGGAAAGGTGATTAAGATTACTGACGGGTGGGCAAAAGAATGGAGAGGTAAGGTTCAACTCTCTCTCGGTCGTTCAGGTACATACGAGATTCTTGTTGATGATGGATCTGTTCCCTCTATCTCAGAACTCGGTGCAGCTACTGAATCCACGGGTCCAGAGGAATAATACCAACATCATTTTCATAGGGGGTTCCACGATGGTCCTAGTCTACATCTCAGCACCCATTATCAAAGAAGCATCTCGAAAGGATGACTTTTGCAGTAGAGTTGTTGCCGTACTCGAAGACCTAGGACTCACAGTATTTGCGCCTCAGTTCCTTGGTCCGGCCGAGTCAGAAGAAATCTACCTGAGAGATGTTTACAACGTTAGAATGTGCGACTTCTTGATTACTGAGATCTCTAATCCTTCTTTAGGTGTGGGAATGGAGATTATGCTAGCCATTGAGCTCGTAAAGCCAGTCTTGATGTTCTTCAATGGTGATATTGACTCTCTGTCCAAGATGGTGCGTGGCGCTGATGGCAAAGTACTCATTGAATATGACACACTTGATGATGTAGAGAAAAAACTGCGAGCACACAATCTTGAGAACTTAATTGTTCAAGAATGTCCAGTTTGTGATGCTCATGTTGCAGAAGTACTTGAAGAAGGCCTGAAATGCATTGGATGCGGTTCAGGTGGCCATCAGGTTCCGGTGTAGGACAATGACCGAATCTCTTATTGACTCCTCAAGCAGTAGGCGACAAGTCATTCCATTACTAATCCTGTCAGTTTCTATGGTGTCTAGTGCTAGTATTCTCATACTTTTCAGTGCATCTCATCCGTTTGTTATTGTATTCTGGAGAACACTGTATGGTGCACTCTTCATGGCATCAATAGGTGCAGTGAGAGGTGATTTCAAGGCCTTAAGGAGGATAATTACAAAAGAGAACTGGTATTGGTTAGTAGCGATCGGAATAACACTCTCTCTTCATTTTTGCACGTGGTTTCAATCCTTGAAAATGACGACCGTGGCTGCAAGTGTTGTACTTGTCGATTCATCTCCCATCTTTACTGCAATACTCTCAACTGTGTTTCTTGGTGAAGCTCTAAGGAGAAGATCTTGGGCAGGAATCTTCATTGCTCTCATAGGTGCTATCTTCCTGGCATGGGGCGACTTCGGTGGGAGCGGCATTATCGCATTGGGCGGAGATCTTCTTGCTTTGGCTGGAGCGGTCTTCCTAGCCCTCTATTTTATAGGAGGCCGAAGGATTGCTAAAGAGATGCCAATCACGGTCTATACAACGGTGGTCTATTTTGTTGCTGCTGTGACCACCTTAGCTATTTGTATTCCCTTCAATCTGAATGTCATTGTCTTTGAACCCACAGAAGTAGCCATTTTCATCGCTCTAGCAATCTTTCCAACGGTTCTAGGTCATTCTGTCAACAACTATCTACTTACCAAGGTGCCTGCATATGTGGTTTCTTCTGCAGTCCTTGGAGAGCCCATAGGAGCAGCCTTGCTTGCCGCGTTGATCTTCACACAGATTCCTGGGCCAACCACAATCATTGGATTTGTCGTGATTCTTCTTGGAATCGCATTAGTGTTAGCAGATATTGCTGCGCGTGAAAGGGGCAAATACTCAACCCTTGATAACACCGATGGGTCGTAATCGCACTGCTTTTCTGGCGATACCTACTGCATCAGAAACCTTCACAACCTCATCTACGTCCTTGTAGGCTCCAGGAGCCTCCTCAGCAATCACAATTCCCTTGGTTGCTCTTACGATAATTCCTTCTGCAGCGAGGTCTTTCTGTACTTCCTTTCCGAAGAACCGTTTCTTCGCCTTTGAACGGCTCATGTACCGACCAGCACCATGAGCAGTTGAACCCCAGGTTAATTCCATTCCCTTTTCGTTACCAATGAGAATGTAAGATGCTGTCCCCATTGTTCCTGGAATGATCACCGGTTGCCCAACATCACGGTATTTTGTAGGCACTTCTGGATGTCCTGGTGGGAATGCACGTGTCGCACCCTTTCTGTGAACTACAACCTTGGTCTTCTTTCCGTCTATTACATGCTCCTCAACTTTGCCCATGTTGTGAGCAACATCATAGATGAGACCCATGTCCAAGTCTTCTGCAGAGCTACCCATTATCTTACCAAATGCCGCTCTTGTCCAGTGCATCATCACTTGTCGATTTGCGAATGCATAGTTGGCTGCTGCACTCATTGCGCCCAGATAAGCCTGACCTTCAGGGGATGTTGTTGGGGCACAGCATAGTTCTCGATCTGGTACCTCAATATTGTACTTCCTCATTGCATGAGTCATTGTCTT
>JBHLOX010000042.1:0-18993 GCA_048940045.1 Promethearchaeota archaeon | reverse complement strand
AACGGAACTTGGTCTTCGAAGACGTATTGCATCTTTTTTGCAGCTTCGAGTAATTCGTTTCTGAAATCAGGATGTGAAATTGCTATGAGCGAGAGAACACGCTCTCGAATAGTCTTCCCATGTAGTGTCGCGAGACCGTACTCGGTGATGATTACATCTACATCCCCACGAGTTGTCACTACACCTGCACCTTCACTCAGACGGGGTACGATTCTTGAAACTGAACCATCCATTGCAGTAGAGAGCATGCAGATAATTGCCTTCCCTCCCTTCGATCTCTTTGCACCGCGGATGAAGTCAACCTGTCCTCCAATTCCGCTGTAGAAGCTGTGTCCAATGGAGTCTGCACAGACCTGCCCAGTGAGGTCCACCTCAAGAGCTGAATTGATTGCTATCATCTTGTCATTTTGACCAATGACATATGGGTCGTTCACATAAGCTGTGTCATGAAAGTGGAACATGGGATTATCATCAATATAGTCGTATAGTTTCTCCGAACCCATGGCAAAACTAGCAATCACCTTACCACGATGGAGATTTTTTTTCTTGTTTGTGACCACCCCTTGCTCAATGAGCGGAATAAGACTATCACTGAACATTTCTGTATGTATTCCGAGATCCTGCACTCCAGTGTCTAACAGGTTATTACAGACTGACTGTGGGAGTGCACCTATTCCAAGCTCAATCGTAGACTCATTCTCTACAAATCTGGCGACATAGCGTCCTATCTTGTCAATTGTTTCTGTCACTTCTGCTGGCTGGAACTCTCTCAGGGGCTCATTGAAGGGAACTAGGTAGTCAATATCCCGCACATCAACAAAAGAGTCACCATGTGTTATTGGCATCTTTTCATTTACTTGAGCAATTACGATATCTGCACTCTCAGATGCGGACTTTGTGATATCTACGGATATTCCAAGAGAACTGTAGCCATTCCTATCTGGAGGGCTGACTTGAATCATTGCGACGTCAAGAGGCATTACCTTATGCCTGAAGAGATGTGGGATCTCTGAGAGCATCATTGGAGTATAATCTGCTCGCCCCTCGGAAACTGCTTCTCGAATATTGGCACTAACGAAGAACGTATTGTGACGAAACTGATTCTGGAACTTAGGGTCTGCTGATGGTGTATCACCAAGAGTGAGGAGATGGACAATCTCGTTGTCTGCCATCTGATCTGCGTGTTTCGCCAGTTCCTGAACAAGGTGATATGGCACTCCACAGCCGGTTCCCAGGAAGATTCTAGCTCCACGTTTAATCTTCCTTATTGCTTGCGAGGCGTTTACAACCTTCTTCTTATACTTCTGAGTCCAATCTGTGTCACCCATAGCAGATAACTCCGTGTCAACGCCCTCTCCCCTTAGGAAGTTGCATAAAGGCCTTTGCAAGTGGCTCATTTCAAATTGTGACACGACGGAAGGCTTTTAGTGAGGTTATTTCCGCAGGCCGCTCAATACCTAACAGTTTGATAGGTGAATAACTTCATGTCTGAAGAGAAAATTGGGAACCGAAACATGGTGGTTCTTGGTGCCATTATAGTCCAACTGTGTCTCGGGTCCATCTATGCATGGAGCATTTTCCAGAGGGCACTGTACACAACAGTCGCTGATGGAGGGCTCTACGAATGGGACAAACTGTGGTCAAACCTGCCTTTTGCAGCCGGTCTTGCATCGTTTGCATTATTCATGATCTTTGCGGGACGCTGGCAGGATCGTGTAGGCCCACGGAAAGTTTCTACAGTCGGCGGTGTTTTACTCGGTCTTGGTGTAGCACTATCAGGACTTGTTGATATACTAGGATTTAGCTCTGGTATGGTTGAAGGAACTGCTTACTTAGTCATCACATATGGTATCATTGGTGGTGCAGGAATTGGATTTGCCTATGTATGCCCAATTGCTGCTCTTGTAAAATGGTTCCCCGACAAGAGAGGTCTGATGACTGGTGTTGCTGTCGCTGGTTTTGGTGGTGGTGCACTGATATTCAATTTCGTTGAGCAATATCTGATTGGGTTCTTTGAAGGTGTGATCGGATTCCCACTCATAATACTCGGTGTGGTTTACTTCATCTTTGTAATCATCGGTTCGCAGATGCTTGTTAATCCACCAAGTGGCTGGCTCCCAGAAGGCTACACCCCTCCCCCCACAACAGCTGATGGTGCTGGCACTGGAATGATGCCTGGTGAGATGGTACGAACCGGTAGTTTCTGGATGCTTTGGTTGATGTTCGTCTTTGCTGCAACAGCGGGTCTCATGACACTAGGAAATGTTGTTTCTGCAGCAGGTGAAATCGATTCACTTGTGGTGACTCTTGAACTTGGAGCTCTGATCGCGAGTATAATGTCAATCTTCAATGCAGCTGGAAGAATAGTTTGGGGTAGAGTTTCAGACAAAATTGGACGAATATACACATTTGTGCTGATGTTCCTTGTCTTAGCAATCGCAATGTTCGCCTTTGCGTTTGTTCCAACAGGTACATCCTGGATAGTGGTGACAATAATTGCATCTGTTATTGGATTCTGTTTTGGAGGTAACTTCGCTTTGTTCCCATCAGCAACTGCTGACTACTTTGGTACAGTAAATGTTGGTAAGAACTATGGAGTTGTCTTCACTGCATACGGAATCGCTGGAATCCTTGGTGCTCTAGTAGCTGGAACCTTTGGTGCAATTGCAGGTTACTCTCTTGCATTTCTCATCACAGGAGTTCTCGCAATTATTGCAATACTTCTCACACTAGGACTCAGAGCCACACGTGGGGCATAAATATTCCAAAACTGAGGTCGAGGACTTTTCCTTGACCTCCTCCCTATCTTTTTGTTACTAGAAAAATACGTGGTTTGACAAGCTTCATATAGTCTATATTTTGCGTGTCGGCCATCGAATTGACGGTATTAGGTGACATACTTGTCAGAAGAAAAGAAGATTACAGTTTATAGCCAGGAGGAAAGGCGCTTCGACCCCCCAAAGAGTTTCGTCGACAAGGCTTATGTAAAGAGCCAAGAGGATCGAATGAAGATCTGGGAGGATTCTGTCGAAAACCCTGATGAATTCTGGCTCAAAGCAGCCAAGGAACTTTGTTATTGGAAGAAAGAGCCAACTAAAGGCTTTGAGTGGGAAGACCTCGAGAATATTCGATTTACTTGGTTCAAAGATGGTGTAACCAACATGGCCTACAACTGTCTTGACAAGCACGTCGAGGCAGGTAAGGGCGACCAGATGGCCTTGATCTGGCAAGGCGAGCCCCTTGAAGAGTCAAAGACTTACACCTACAGTGAGCTTCTTAGCGAGGTCAACAAAGCCGCAAATGTCCTGAAGAACCTCGGTATCAAGAAGGGTGACAGGATTACAATGTACCTCCCAATGATTCCCGAGCTTGCAATCATCATGCTGGCTTGTGTCAGGATAGGCGCAGTTCATAGCATCGTCTTCGGTGGTTTCAGCGCCGATTCAGTCAGAGACAGAATCATTGACTGTGAGGGCAAGCTACTTGTCACTGCAGACGGTTACTACCGTGCTGGCAAGACCATCCCACAGAAGAAGGGTGCAGACACAGCTGTGGAAGGTCTAGACATGGTCGAGAAGGTTCTTGTTGTCAAGAGAGTCGGAATCGATGTTCCATGGACCGAGGGCAGAGATGTCTGGTACCATGAGGAGTACGAGAAGGTCGACGACAAATGCGATCCAGAGTGGGTCGGCGCTGAAGACCCATTGTTCATCCTCTACACATCCGGTTCAACTGGTAAACCAAAGGGTGTCCTCCACACAACGGGTGGATACATGACCTACACGACCCACACCTTCAAGCATATCTTTGACTGGCATGAGGGCGACGTTTACTGGTGTACTGCTGACATTGGCTGGATCACTGGACACTCCTACATCGTCTACGGTCCACTCTCAGCTGGTGCAACAACCTTGATGTTTGAGTCTGTCCCAACTTATCCAGAAAATGACCGCTTCTGGCTCGAAGTCGAGAGGTGGAAAGTCAACCAGTTCTACACTGCTCCAACTGCTATCCGTGCTCTCATGAGGTTTGGTGACGATCCAGTACTGAAGCATGACCTCTCATCACTGAACCTGCTAGGTACAGTCGGCGAGCCAATCAACCCAGAGGCATGGGTCTGGTACCACAAGATGATTGGTAAGGAGAATTGCCCAATTGTTGACACTTACTGGCAGACTGAAACCGGAGGTGTAATTGTCACTCCATTACCCGGAGCAACTCCAACCATTCCCGGTTCAGCAACATTTCCATACTTCGGTGTCGATCCTGTAATCGTCGCAGAGGATGGTGTGCCTGTCAATGCTAACGAAGGTGGTTACCTGTGCATGAAGAAACCATGGCCAGGGCTCATGAGGACCGTCTACGGTGATCATAAACGGTTCATAGATACCTACTGGTCTCAGTTCAAGAATCCAGATAACAGTGACCCGATGTACTATACTGGCGATGGCTCTCGTTTCAATGAGGACGGCTACATCTTCGTGATGGGTCGTCTTGACGACGTTCTAAAGGTGTCCGGACATAGGCTTGGAACTGCTGAGATTGAGTCCTCTCTGGTCAAACATCCGGCAGTCGCAGAGTGTGCAGTCGTAGGATTCCCGCACGAGATTAAAGGCGAGTCAATCTATGTCTTCGTCACTCTGAAGATGGGTGTGGAGAAGACAGATGCACTCAAGCTCGAGCTCAGGAATCACGTGCGAGCTGACGTTGGTCCAATCGCAACTCCCGAGAAGATTCAATGGGCTGACGCACTACCAAAGACCCGCTCAGGCAAAATCATGAGGCGTATCCTCAAGAAGATTGCCGCTGGTCAGGTTGACGACCTTGGTGACACTACAACTCTGGCCGATCCGACAGTGGTTGAAACACTTGTAAAGGGAAGAATCAAGTAGAGTTAGTTTAATGAGAGGTTCCGCGCGGAACCTCTCCTACTATCTTTTTCGAACAGCAATTTTCTTTGAAAATGCTACAAGATATTAAGCTGGATGCAATTATTGTACATTGAGGTGGTTGTTGTCGGGAGATAACACCTCAGCACATCTATGTGTGGAGAGAAAAAGAGAATGAGTAGTTCAAGAACAATGGGTGTGTACGTTGTCCTCTTGATAATCGGTGTTGGCCTTGGTTTCGGAGCAGGCTGGATCACCTACGCAGGTGGTCCCACTGGACCAACTGATGGGCTAGGTACTCTGAAAGCGGGTTTCATCTATGTTGGTCCCATAGGAGACTATGGTTGGACCAACGCTCATGATGTCGGACGGCTGTACATAGACAACAAGTATGATTGGCTTAACACAACATACTTGGAGTCGGTATCTGAAGCAGAAGCAGGAGAAAAGATAGACTATCTAATCGAGAATGAAGGCTGTGATGTTGTATTCACGACATCCTTTGGTTTCATGGATGCGACAATTGCTGCGGGTTCTCGGCATCCGGATAAGATATTCTTCCACTGCTCAGGGTATTTGAGGAGTGACAATGTAGGCACATACTTTGCAGACTTCTACCAGTTGTATTATCTATGCGGTCTGATGGCAGGTGCACTTACCTCGTCGGGTAAGTTGGGCTATGTTGCAGCATTCCCACTTCCAGAGCTTATTAGACACATCAATGCATTTGCTATTGGTGCGAAAGAAGCCAATGCATCTGCCACTGTTGACGTGCGTTGGCTCCAAACAGACTGGTTTGACCCACCAGCTGCTACCTCTGCAGCCAACGAACTAGTAGGAACAGGCGTTGACATGCTCGCCTTTACAGAAGACTCAACAGCAGTACCACTTGTGGCAAACGGTACAGATGGCGTGTATGTCTTTAGTCACTATTCGCCAATGCAGTCATATGCTCCAACTAGCACCATTAGTGGACAGTTAGCAGACTGGGGCGTAATATATGACGACATCATTCAGAAGATATACCTAGGACAGTACACCAACACAAACCTTGCAGATGTTGACTACCTTTGGCTTTTGCAGGAGGGTGGAATCGAGCTTGGTGGTGAGTTTGGAGTCCCAATCAACCCACTCTTTGAGGATGGTCTCAAAGCTATCGATGTGACAGATTCACTTCTTGGGACAATAAGTGTATATGATCTTGTCATGACCAGGATAGCCCAGATGAGCATGCCAAACGTAATCTTTGATCCATTCACGGGGCCCATGAACTTCGCTAATACAACACAATGGCTTGCAGCAGGAGAGCGTGCAGACATCGGGACCTTGTTGACAATAGACTGGTTTGTTGAAGGGGTAATTGCGACCATACCTACGCCATGAGTATCATAGGGGGAGTACTTCTCCCCCAACTATTTCTTTTTAGAGAATTTTCCAAAGAAGCCTAGAATTAAATATCGCAAAACTCCGTATAGAGGACCCAAGAACACAGAGGAAATCTTCATGGACACTATATTAGAGATGCGAGAGGTCTGCAAAACCTTCTATGGGGAAGGTGAAGTGGAGATTCGGGCAAATGACAATATCAACTTCACACTCCGAAAAGGAGAGATTCATGCTCTTCTTGGTGAAAATGGGGCTGGTAAAAGCACGCTCGTTATGAACCTGTGTCGAAGACCTGATAGTGGGTCTGTTGTCATTGAAGGAGTTGAGCATGATCTAAAGACTCCCCGCGATGCTCTTGAACAGGGAATTGGCATTGCATATCAAGACCTGTCTCGTACTCTTATTGAGAGACACAGTGTTGCAGAAAATGTTTTGAGCCTGACAGAGGGATTCTTTCTCTCCCTAGAAAAGGTGGAAGAGGCGGTAAGAGAGGGGCTCCAGAAGTTTGACTTGGGTAAACTTGACCCAAAGATGCCGGTATGGAAGCTGTCTGGTGGTGAAAAGCAGCGTGTAGAGATTCTGAAGGCATTAATCACAGATCCTAGAATCCTCATACTTGATGAACCAACATCCATGTTGACTCCTCCTGAAGTCGATGGCTTGTTTGCACTACTTGAGTCATTGAAGGAAAATGGAAAAGGAATAGTAATCATCACTCATCATCTTGGAGAGGCAATCAGAATCAGTGATAGGATAACTGTCCTGAGAAGAGGACAAGTTGTCGAAACACTTGATGAGGACGGAGTTCATGAGATGAAGGCTAATCCGGATAAGGGGGTTCGAGAACTAGCACGGATGATGGTTGGACGAGACGCTCTGTATGATCTGAAGAGAACTGAAACCGAAGAGGGCCCAGTCATATTAGAAACACGAAATCTGTGTGTTGACAATGACATGGGAATGCAGGTTGTGAATGACACCAGTATTAGTGTGCAGGGTGGAGAAATCTTAGGCCTTGCTGGTATTGCCGGTAATGGACAGCGAGAGCTGCTAGAAGCTATTGTCCATATTCGTGAGGTGAAGTCAGGAAAGGTATTATTGCACACTGATGCAGGTGAAGTAGACATCACAAGTATGTCTGTGGGCAAGATCAGGAAACTCGGAGTGTCATATATCCCTGAGAATCGAAGAAAAGCGATGATTTTGGATCTCACAGTGCGCGAGAATCTAATGATGAGCTACTACTCTGATTCGGAAGGTCTTATGATTGATCGAGAAGCAATGGTTAATCTGTCAAACGAACTCATCGAGCAGTTTTCAGTAGACACTCCAGGGCCTCTAGCACCTATGAGAAGCCTTTCAGGAGGTAATAAGCAGAAAATTGTAGTGGCCAGAGAGATATCGCGTAGTCCTGAACAAGGTTCAAGGAAGATTCTGATTGCTGAGAATCCAACTTTCGGGCTGGATGTTGGAACCACGCAATTCGTACGTGAAGAGCTTCTAAGACAACGCGACTCAGGAGCTGCCGTTCTCTTAGTTTCTAGCGATCTGACTGAGATTCTTACCCTAAGTGATAGAATCAGCGTGATTTACAAGGGTGGTATACTTGGGACCTTAGCAGCAGAAGAAGCGACTCGCGAAAAAGTTGGTCTCATGATGGGTGGATTTGTTTCTGATTCTATGTCAGTCACGGAGGGGAACTAGTGTGAGTCTAGAAGTACTAATGACATCTCTCCACAGGTTCAAGAACACTCTTGAGAGTGGCTTTGGATTTCTAAAAAGAAAACTCTGGCCCTTTGAAGTTTCTTTTCGGAAACGCTCTTCGAAACTTACCTTTGAGGAGTCAGTTCGAATACGGATTATCTCGCTGCTTCTTGGACTTGCAGCAGTTGCAGTCATCTTTCTTGCCTATGGGCAAAACCCGCTAGTGCTCTATCTGAACATCTTTGGGGTTGCGTTTTTCACCAGGTATGGTATTATCGGAACCCTTTCCCGATTCATCCCGTTATTGTTGGTGGCCTTGGGACTAGCAATACCGTTTCGAGCAAAGATAGATAATATCGGCGCCGAGGGTCAACTCATTGTAGGGTCCATTGCAGCCACCGGAGTGGCATTCTCGCTTCAACACCTACCCAGTGTTGTACTCATTCCGCTTATGTTCTTGGCTGGATTTGTAGCAGGAGCATTATGGGCACTACCAATAGCAATCTTTCGAGTGAAAAGTCAGTTCAAAGGATCTGATGTTGTGATTAGCTTTCTCCTTGTCTATCCAGCGCTCTATCTTGTTGAGTATCTTGTTACCGGACCTTGGCAAGACCCTGAGGGTTGGGGATTTCCTCAATCACCGCTGTTACCCGATGCAGCTCGAATACCTCTGTTTCCTACAACAAGAATCCACCTTACTATCATTCTGGCTATAGCGTTAGCGCTACTCGTACATCATTATCTTGTCAAAACTAAAGATGGAATCACAGAAACTAAGCTGGGCTATGAGATCAACGTGATGGGTGAGAACCCAGAAGCGGGAGAATCAATGGGGATGAGCTTTCTAAAAGTGGCAATAATCACAGTACTGCTCTCAGGTGGTCTAGCTGGTCTAGCTGGAGTGAGTGAGGTCGCAGGTAATCCCAATCTATATCGATTACGGATGGAGATTTCTACAGGACTTGGATTCACAGGTATTGCCGTAGCTTGGCTTGGTGGGCTCAGTCCACTAGGTGTGATTGTCAGTTCCCTCTTCTTTGCAGCTCTCTTGGCTGGGGGTATTGAGATGCAATCCGCTGGGCTGCCTTTTGGAGTCGTTAATCTGTTCAATGGAGCAATTCTGTTCTTTGTGCTCGTGGCAGAATTCTTCCTAAGATACACAGCCGAGGTGAGGTTGAAACGTGACGATTGAACACACAGGGTCACAGATTGTGATAGCCGCCACATTCTTCCTGATTCCCACATTAGGTGAGATGATAACAGAACGATCGGGTATATTGAACTTGGGGGTGGAGGGAATGGTCATCTCAGGTGCTGCTGGTTCCTTTGCAGCAGCCCATGTGACAGGTAACCTCTTCATTGGAGCGTTAGCTGGAGCCCTGATTGGCGGAATACTAGCATTCATACATGCCATAGTGACAATCACATTCAAACGGAATCAGGTCGTGTCAGGGATATCTTTGACCATTCTCGGAACGGGATTGAGTAGTATCCTTGGTCTTGGCTTAATCGGTGTGCCAATAGTTCCACTCCAGCCTATAGCTATTCCAGGTCTAAGTGCGATTCCTATTATTGGTCCCATCTTTTTCGACAAGAACGTGCTTGTCTATTTCTCATACATTATGGTTCCAGTTCTCTGGTTCATTCTATTCAAGACACGTTACGGACTCATGATACGCAGTGTTGGAGAGAATCCAATGGCAGCCTACACACAGGGCATTGATGTGGTCCGAGTCAGATATCTAAGTGTAGTCTTCGGTGGTATGATGTGTGGTCTTGGTGGAGCATACCTGACTCTTGCATGGATTCCAATGTGGGTTGAAGGCATCACAACTGCACGAGGATGGATAGTCATTGCATTGGTGGTTGTTGGGTTATGGCACCCTATCGGCGGCTTTGTTGGAAGCTATGTTTTCGGCACTTTCGAGGTTCTTCGCTACATGTTTCAACCACTTGGTATACCTACAGCCTTCCTAAACATGCTACCCTATATCTCCACAATCCTCTTCCTAGTCGCTTGGGGTATTTTATTGAATATCCAGAAAGTGAAACGAATCGTGGGTGCCCCCTCATCCCTCTGCGTGCCATTTGAAACGGAGTGATATCGTTGTTGAATGAGTCGAATTGATTCACTTTCATTCAATACAGACCTGAAGATATAATACGAAATTTAACTATAGTAAACAGGATTTGGAGAAATTAATGATGGACGACATTCCTCAATTCTCTGGATTTCCCAAAGAAACACTACAGTTCTATGCAGAACTAAAGGATAACAACTACAGAGAATGGTTCAACGAGAGAAAGGACCATTATCAGGAATATGTTCTGAAACCCGCCCAAGCATTTGTGGTGGCTTTTGGTGAGCGTCTAAAGAAACTCTCTGATGGAATAACCTATGACACTCGCACAAACGGAAGAGGATCAATACTTCGAATCTATCGTGACATTCGCTTTAGTAAGGACAAAACCCCGTACAACACCCATCTTCGAATGAGATTTGGAGAAGGAGAAGGTGAGAAGGGGAAATATCCAGGCTTCTTCTTTGCAATGGATGAAACTGGTGGTCGGCTTCTTGGGGGTCTACACAAGTTTGCCAAATCCACCCTTGATAGCTATCGAGAAGCTGTAGTTAATGAGAAAACAGGATCAAGTCTAGCCACGATTGTTGAAAGAATCAGGTTTCAACCAGGATTCGAAATCGGAGGAGTGCACTACAAGCGAGTTCCTAGGGGCTATGATGTAGACCACCCACGAGCAGATCTACTTCGACATGACGCGCTATATGTCAGATCACCAGAGATTCCAGTAAGTCTGTTGAAGAAACCTGATCTTGTCGACACATGTTATGACCATGCACTTACCATTGCTCCTGTTCATCATTGGTTGGCGAATTTAGCTCGCTAATCCGTTAGGATAAGATACAAAACTACAACATCTGACTACACCACAAGTGAGTCTAATGAGCCTTGACAATAGCGGTAGTAGACGAATCATAGGTACTCTCGCATCAGTTTCTCTATTCATCTCTTGGATTCTTATTGATCTCTATGTCTTTCCTATGATGGGGATATCGACTAACTACAACCTCTACGAATTGGTCACATATGGTTCATGGGCTGTAATAGCATTGGTATGTTTTTTACTGCTCTCATGGGCAGGATGGTTTCCTATGAGAACGCGTGATGACACTTCAGCTTAATTAGGTAGTGAATCAGCATCACCCATGGCAATCGCGCCGCCTTGCTGCTCAAGTATCCTGAGTAGTTGTCGACCCAATGTCACCATGACTATCACTGCTAGAATGACCTTGATTGGTGTGATGAACGCAGCTATCATCCAAATGTCAAATAGAATTTCAGGAGTCCATCCAAACAACCAGTGGACCTGACCAGGCACGAGGACAAAGACTCGAAATAGAATGTCAGT
This sequence comes from Promethearchaeota archaeon, assembly GCA_048940045.1. Taxonomy (GTDB): domain Archaea; phylum Asgardarchaeota; class Thorarchaeia; order Thorarchaeales; family Thorarchaeaceae; genus SMTZ1-45. The sequence continues at coordinate 7,585 of JBHLOX010000042.1, read as the reverse complement.
TTCCAGAGCAATCACAGTACAGAAGATAAGCAAGAGCAATTTGTATCGCTCGCCTGTATTCGCCCATACTCCTCGTGCTGATGCAAAGGAGTAAACCAACACAACACCATAACCAACGAGGATGTCCCAGATGCCCCAGAGTGGAAGCCCCCATGTGATAGGGTACATGAAATATCCAAGAAGCATGGCTGAATAGATCACAAAGACAGGCTTCCATCTACTCTGGTATACAAAACCAGCCACAGCTGCTCCCACTGACAGTCCAAGCATAAACAAAAGCTCAGTAGGGTCGCGGTAGTAAATGGTGTGTCCTATTAGGCTACCAATTCCAACAGAATAGGCTCCTAGATACGGTCCTAGGAGTATACCAACAATTGGGCTCAATAGAAATGTCCAACTGTCCCAGACTCCTGACGTGAAACCGAATGCAGGAATAATGTCCAGAACCGCAGTCAATGCTGCGAATACTGCTATAAAAGCCACTGTCCGACTTGGGTTTGAATCTAATTGGAGCGCCATCGTTTCAGGTCACACTACAAGGCTTGATTTAAAGCTCTTTGTCATACGATTGTCTTAATACTGCCATGTAGTACCTTTAGGAACAGCAAAACTGGAGTTCAGAGCATAATGGGTAAAGCTAGATTCATTTTTCCATTCCTCTTCACAGCCGGAGGAATTGCAGCTGCATTGTATATCATGTATCGAGTGACTACAATAGTCCCATCCTTCGAATTCTTTCCCTTTATTGAAGGATCTCTCTTCACTGATATTCTGATTGTTCTTGGAGTCGCAATTCCTGTGATTGCTATCGAATACTTCATCATTGCACTTCCCCTTGCAGCCCTTTTCCTTCTTGGCAGTCGTATGATTAAGTCAGCTACCTACAATTTCAGCATCATGGATATTGGTCAAGACTTTGGTGGGTATAGGATGCTCAGAAGGAGTGTTGCTCCAGCTCTTTTCAGTATCAGCTCCGCGGGGTTGGTTTCAGGCCTCATTGAAGGAATCCTCTCAGCCAGCTATGGATCTCTGCCTGAAAATCAACAATATCTGATTGGTCTAAGTATACCACTAATGGGCGCGCTCATAATCATGCCCATTGCCTTGGCGCTTTTCATTCCTACCTGGGTTCTTAACGATGCAGGTATTGTCACATACCTCAAGGAAGGTCAATTGGATGTAAGACAGTGTCCAGATACCGAGGGTGTAGGTCGCTGGTATGCTAGTATGCTTGGAGGATACTCCCTCTTTGCATTTCCAATCGCGATGGTGAGTGCACACTTCATCAGACCCTTCATTATTCTGGGAATAGAACCAACACCACAATTACTTCTGATCAGTAGCCTATGGACCATTGGTATTCCATTGCTAGTAATGGCCTTCATCATGCCCGCGGTTTTCCTGAACGAAGCAGCTCAGAAAAGATCTGTTGGCTTCATACAACGCTTTGCACGTGGACTAGCAGCTAAAGAAGTAGAAAAACCAGTCATCTCTAGGAAAGGTGCCAAAAAGAAAGTTGAGGAAGAAACTCCAGAAGAACCCGCCAAAGAAGAGTTGGATTACTGACATAATCCCTTCTAGGGCTACATAATCTCTTCAGGAGATATGACAAAGTAGTGGTCTATAGAAGAAACAATCCAACAATGTGCCACTAGCACAAGTTTATTTTCAAAAAGGGGTTCCTAACAATAGTTAATAAAATTCATGGAGGGTTACTATGACAAAACTGATTGATGCTGAGATTAAGCAAGCTACCTTTGTCCGTGCAAAGCCGGAAGTTGTCTATGATGCTCTAACTACTGGAGAGGGTCTAGATGCTTGGTTCACTGTTGGATCTGAGGTTGATGCCAGACCCGGTGGAAGTATTACTTTCCGTTGGAAGAACTGGGGCCCAGACAAGTACACAACCGAGTCAAAGGGTCCTGTTTTAGAGGCTAAACGGCCTGAACGGTTCGTGTTTCAGTGGAATTCCGATAAACCAACCTATGCTACCACTATAGAGATTGACTTTGAGCAAGTTGAGGGAGGAACAGTAGTGAGACTAAAAGAGCATGGGTATCATGATACTCCCTCTGGAAGAGCAGCTCTGTTGGAATGTGCTGCTGGTTGGGGTGAGGCTCTCACACTCATGAAATACTATGTGGAACATGGAGTGACTTACTAGACACCCCCAATGATGCAACAAATCAACGGATTCTCATGATAAACGGCCTCGTCAATATATGCCGCTCTTTCCTTTATTTACACCACCAATTACGCAGTTGATAATCTGTAAGGCACATAGTCTGTCATAACGACCTCTTTTCCAAGCATCTTCAGGCCCATTACAATCTGACCCCTATGATATGTGAAATGATTCACAAGATGGAAGTACATCTCTTCAAATGTGACTACAACTGTTTTTCCTGCCCTCCCATCCGTGAATTGATCAACAGTCCTTTCTTTAATTAGACTCTGCCATTTCTTCATATAACTCAAAATGAATTGATAGAGGTCATCCCGCGTCATACTCTGAAAATCAGGTTCTTCTGGTTCTTCATTATGCCAATCATGAAACCATTCCCATGTGTCCTGAGCAAGGTGGACATACCTTCTACGGACACTACCTACTCCTTCTGCAAGAGGCTGTGCGAATTCATCATCGGTTAGTGTTTCAACAATTCGCCATATTGCATCATTTGCCCATTTCAAGTAATTTGCTAGCTTTGGTATCAGGGTCATACTACATCACTATATGACATTGATTTAAGTTAAACAGTCCAAACAGAAGATTTCTATTCGATACTCCCGATGCAATTAAGAATCACCATGAAGGACAAAGTTGTCATTGTAACAGGTAGTAATTCAGGGATTGGAAAGGAAACAGCACTCGCCCTAGCTGAGAAGGGAGCCACTGTGGTCACAGTTGTTCGTAACCAAGAGCTGGGTAAACAAGCGTGTGAAACCATAGTCACTGAAACCGGGAATGAGTCCGTCGATATGATGCTCTGCGATTTGTCATCAATGAGTACCATCAGGAAGTTTGCTGAGGAATTCAAGAGCAAGTATGACCGTCTTGATGTCTTAATCAACAATGCAGGTGCGGTTTTCAGTAAGAGGCAGGTGACAAGTGAGGGCTTTGAGTGTACCCTGGCTGTAAACTATCTCGCTCCATTCCTTCTAACTCATGAACTACTCCCGCTCCTTAAGACTAGTGCACCCTCTAGAGTGATTAATCTCTCGTCTGGTTTGGCTAGCAGATCTGAATTGAATCTGGACGACTTACAGAGTAAGTCAGGCTACAAATCGCGGAAAGTGTACGGTAGTGCCAAGCTCATGATTGAGATGTTCACCTATGAGATGGCTCGTCGACTCGAGAACACTGGCGTTTCAGTGAATGCGGTTCTTCCTGGTTTTGTCGCAACTAATCTTGGTCGCAGTAGTGGGAGCCTGAGTTCCAGAATCATGTTTGGCATGATGAAACCATTCCAACTCAGTCCAAAGGAAGGTGCAGAAACCTCTGTCTATGTTGCAAGCTCTCCCGAGTTAGATGGTGTGACAGGTAAGTGCTTCAGAAAGTGTGAGGTGACTACGACCTCTGAAATCTCGTACGATGTTGAGAAACAGAAACTCCTCTGGAACAAAACAACTGAGCTATTAGGACTCTAAGAACTGACCGAACGATTTCTTGAAATTCTCTGACTTTTCATAGAATCCATACTTCTTCCATGCCGCCATAGCTGAATCATATGTCTTCTTTGCTAGTCTAAGATACTTCTCGTCAGCTAGCCTTTTCCAAGCATTTGACAGGAGGTCCATAAGAGGAAGTGACATCATCGCCAATTCATAATCAAACTTGCTTGGATCTTGTACAACAATTCTGTTAAGGTCCACAACTCTGTCCACAGTCTTCTTCAACTCGGCTTCTTCTAACGCCGCCGCAATGAGAGATGCATGATAACTTGCTGACATCGCATCATCCCTAACCACCTCTCCAAATGATAGGAACCACTCCTGAACATCTAATGCGATACCCACGCCCTCTTTGAGAACCTTCGACCGGATTTCGCCTTGAAGTATTCTTGACGCTAAAGCGGTTAATGAAGTGTTCGTGTTGCCTAAATATGTAGCATAAGTAGTTGGACGAGTAATCTGTGTTGCATCAATTGTGTTAATGTCAAGAAGCTTCATGGCGGCATATTGTAGTCGAATCTCAGCGTCAGGTAACTCTCCAGCTCTTGTGAGGACTGGAGAAATAGAATTGGTAACAACAGAGAGTGAAAACCTAACACGCGCCTTTGGCCACTCTTCAAACATTGTTTCGTAAATATCACCTAGGAACTCTATCGTTCGTTGAATGTGGTGATATCTTTCATCACCTGTAGACAGAAAGTAGTATTCAGCATGCGCGACACCCACACTCTGAAAGACACTATCTAAGGTGTATGCAAACAGTGGTATGTTTGTCCGCATCAGTTCTCGGAAATACTCTCGATACAGCATGAGAACTTCTTCGAGGAAACCTTTGCGTTCACCGATTGAAAGTACTGGTGACTCAGTTAATGCAGTCAGTACAGCTATATAGTTCTGCAACTTCAAGGAAGCTGTGAGTCCAATCTCTATTCCTTTTCCTTCCTTCTGCAACTCCCACAATAAATCTTCATTCGTTACCCATGTGATGCTCCCTAGAATACTAGCGATCTGAGTCTTGTATAAACCGAGTTCGTCCTTGAATCCATCATAGCTTGTTATGGAATATAGCTTGTTGAAGATGTTATTCCGCTCTTGAATTGAATCTATGAAAGTACAATACACCTCTGACTTGTCCTTGTAGAGTTTCTTCAATTTCTCAGAAAATTCCGAGTAGTCAGCCACTCGAACATCCAAGAATAGAAAACCAAGCATGCGGTGCTCATCATCATCGATGAACTCAAAATTACTCATTGACTCCCTAAAGACACGAACATAGTCTGCGGGAATGATCTCACCAGCCACGGATCCTACAAGAATCTTGGCCAAGGCCGAGAAAGGATGATCATCTGACAGCTTTGATGCAATTGTTCTCAACTCTGCAAGAGTTGGAGGGACAGCCTTTGTCATAGAGTGTGCCAAAGCCCCCATCTTAATGCTAAATATCCCAGCCATATCACCTTCATTGGCCATGGCAACAGCGCAAGCTCTGTCGAACTCACCTCTCATTGCATGAGCCAAAGCATTATCCAATGAACCTTTGGAATCTTCCTTGAACTGACTCCATCTTCTCTCAGGCTCGGGTCTGGTCAGTAGGTCATCTACTTCCTGAATCACTTTGCCAAATCGCTCGTCATTTTTTAGCATGTCGTGGATTGGTTCCCAAACATTTGAGATAGCGTCAGGAAATGAGGTCTCAATGTGATCTCTCACATAGGGATTAAGAATTCGTTCAATGATGAATATCTGTTCATCGTTGACAGAGCCATCCGCCATCTGAATACTAGACTCATCTATCTTCTCTGCAATTATCCGTAGAAGACTGTCCATGTAGTCCTCTGCCTTACTCACCAGAGCTATCACTGTAAAGCCCTTGTCTGTTTCTGTGACAATCAATGTGTTGTCTTTGAAAGCCAGTCTCCTGACTTCACCACTACCAATTATGTTACTTAGTGCCTTGGTGGCCTCAATCAATGGTCCAAGAATGAGTTCTCCTTCAGCTTCCATTGAGCTCTTAAACTTGATAGGTACGCCGCCCTCAGTCAGAACACCCATCAGCCTAATCATATATACTCACAGCCTGCTAGAGAAACTTGATTTTCATTACATTAAAAGAAAAAAGCCTTCTTGATACGGAGTACCCTACAAGCATCCAGTGTGTTTACTGGTGAGTTTTATTAGAAATTGACAACTGCAGAACCTAAAATCAATCCTTCAGTTTCAACTCACTTTACCAGCTCAAACCCAATATTGATGCAAGAAGCCATGCACACAGTATGGAGTTGATCATAGCTCCGAGCCAACGATTGCCCGTCACACGATACGCAAACATAGTGATTACTGTGCATACCGCAAACCAAGGTGCGAATGCATAGAAGAACAACCAGGAGTAACCAATCATGTGAGGAACAAGAGGCGCTCTTGCTAGATATCCTCCTACGAATTCGAATACAATTAGAATAAGGTATGGGCTTGTCTTAATGAATACGGATTTCACAGTCCAATTCAGTTGCACTTTTACCCATGACCCAGAGCTCTCTGGCAACATAATGCCTGTCAACCATGCACCATCAACAAGTGTATAGACTAAGAACATCAAGAAGTAAAACGGTACTAATCTTGCCTGTTCCAGTGTCAGGTCGTGGAGTCCAGGAAGGAAACATCTCAGGTCCAAGATAAGTCCAAGGTCTACCAATAGGGTCAGCAAATATAACCAGGCAACCACAATGAGTGACAATACTATTGTCTTCAACAAATAGGACACTGGACTTTGTCTTCCTGTTCCAAAGAGTCTTCGTAGTTTTGGAGATGCGCTTTGAGTAGCTCTTTGTTTCCTGACTCGTAGGATTACAAAAAGGGCAAATAACGCTACAAGTCCACTCCCCAGAATCCATGCTACAACTGCCAATCCATAGAAGGTTGGGAAGGGGATTACAAGTGCTAGCAGGAGACCAACAGCAAGAAATGGGAAAAAGGTGATAACACCAATCAATCCCAATACCACTCCATAAAGATAGAATGATCTCTTGGTGGCTGGTTCATCAGTTGGTTTTCCTTTTAAACTTGAGAATATAGGGATATCAAGCAGAATTACGATTAACGGAAAGATTGTAAGAAGTGCTCCAATCAATCCTAGAAGACCGCCAAACAACCAAAATGGATACAAAATAGATGTACTCGCAGTCCAGTGCTCATCTTCAAGCCCTCCTTTCAGACTATTCTTCATCCATTCAACACTTTCACTCACAATGACTGGGTTAACCGTTTCGAAGAGATGATTTGTTGATGGGAACACTGCTCGTCTTGCTGTGTTACTCGCAAAATCACCGTATGTAGTCGCTGGTTCTACCCCTGTAACATTGAACCATGGATCCAGAAGAGCTGGGTTTTGTGGATAGCTGGATAGGGAATCAAAATTGCCAGTCGCTAGGAGTGTGTTTGGGATATAGGACATATTTGATCGGAATCCTGAGCCAACCAGAACCAGGGCTCGAACATAGACACTTGACTCATTCAAGGCAGTCCACGCGATTCCTCCTCCCATACTATGCCCGATTAAACCAATCTGAGTATCATCAACAAAACGCTGACTGGTGATATAATCCAATGCAGCAGTTCCACTACCTGATCCTGTTTCTGAATTTCCATGACCATTGGCATCAATTGTCAGGACCACAAATCCTCGTCGTGAGAGTTCTATTCCAAAAGCCATAACCCACTCTTTATTCTGCTGTGACCCATGAATTACGACCACGCCGGGCAAAGGATTACTATCAGTTGCATAGGTCGGTTTCTGAAGCGTGCTATGAATATTGGACCCATCTGCTGCTTGAAAATCAACCTCAGTGACAACAACAGAACCAAATCCACTCTGCACGCTTGCTGCTAGCAACGTTCCTGAAAACATGATAACAAG
>JBHLOX010000180.1:2225-4688 GCA_048940045.1 Promethearchaeota archaeon | reverse complement strand
GAAACACTGATGTTCCAAGAACTTTGGGTGCCCATTGAAAAAGTGAATGAGATGCTTTCTTCTTACGAGTCATATCGAAGGTCACATAAAATCCCAGCACTATGGTTTGGTATGCTTGGAACACCAGATGGAATGCGACTCGAGTTAATGACTATGATTAATGCAGATCAATATCTCAAGTTCATTGCGAGTAAAGGAATCCTGCACAAGATGGTGAAGAAAGCTATCAAAATCGGTGGAGTACCCTATACAATTGGTCTCCAGAACTCGATCTATATGTCACGGGCATTTCCAGAACGATTAGTTGAGATGAAGGAAGCAAAGGCGAAATGGGATCCTGACGGAATCATGAATCCCGACAGAGTCACTAACTGCCTCACTTCGTTCAGGAGAATAGATGTGCTATTTGCACTAGCCTCCGCATTCCGGAGGTTATCAAGATATGTGGGTAAGTGAGGTGTTACAATGAATATCGATAATCTAGCAGAGGTACTACGAAACTGTGGTTCTTGCAACTACTGCAGAGACACTTGTCCAATGTATATCGAACTCAAATCAGAACTTGACAGTCCTGGTGGAAAGCTTCGAGCACTGAGAGCATATGCAACAAAAATGAGAAATCCCCCAGTAGAACTCCTCCAGAGACTCTACTGTGCAGACTGTCGACGATGTGAAGCCATCTGTCCAGCAGGTGTCCCCGTCACAGCCATATGGCATGATGCAAAAGGTCAACTCTTGAAAACCGGGGCGGAGATGTCCGAACCACTCCAGAAGGTCCTTGATTGGATTGAGAAAGAGGGCACACCTTTTATTGGATACGAGTCTGAAGACAGAACCATATGGGCGGAGGACCTTGAACTGCCTCCTGAATCAAACACAGCAATTTTCTCAGGATGCATGGGATCATTCTGGTATCCTGATCAACCTGAAATGGTTGTTGATATGCTTCATAAACTGAAAGTCAATGCTGGCTATGTTCCCAGTGAGATTTGTTGTGGTCTGTTTAACTATTGGGCTGGAGATGACAAGGGATTTGAAAAAGTAGTTCGCAAGAATTACGAGATGTTCAAGAAAGCAGGAGTTGAACACATCGTCACTGGTTGTGGCGGATGCTACGGAACACTAGCTGAACACTATCCTCATATCATCCCGGATTTTGACATAAAGATTCTTCACACCGTTGATTATCTGGCTGATATGGTTCGGAACGGTGTACTAACCTTTGAGGAGTTGGAAGGAAGATATACATTCCACGACAGCTGCCACTTGGGTAGAGCGCTTGGGATCTACGAGCCTCCACGTGAGATCATTCAAGCTGTTCCTGGACTTGAGTTAGTAGAGATGAAGAACAATCGTGCAAATGCGAATTGTTGCGGAGGATTCCTTACGGTTCTCGATCCTGACCTTTCCGAATCTGTTGGAAGGAGAAGGGTTGCAGAGGCTGAGGAACTAGGGGTTGATGGCATAATCACGACCTGTGTGTCGTGTTACAAGAACCTGAGTTATAATGCTAGAGACACAGATTTGAAAGTGATTCAGCTCGATGAGCTCATCCTTGATAAGGCTCGAGCTTCTCAGGTGGAGGAGTAGGAAGAATTAACAAGTAAGAATGGAGATTTCACTTATGAGCAAAGAAAAAGGCACACGAGTTGTCATCGTTGGCGGAGGAATCTCAGGATTCAGCTGTGCTCTTGAATTGAAGGGGCTTAAAGCCCGTTGCACAATTCTTGAGAAGGAAAAGACTGTTGGCGGTCGTGCAAGATCATATACCGAATCGGGTTATGTCTTTGATCAAGGACTACACTTCTTCGTTGGTGGTTTTAAATCTCTCATCCCAATTCTTGAAAGAAGCGGAGTTAAAATGACCACTGTTGGAGAAGGCGCGGTCTGGCTCAAGGATGGCGAGAGATACATCATTCGCAGGTCAGCGGTTGAACTAGCAAGATTTGGACTCCTGCCTACGGCTGACAGAGCTAGGCTAGGATTACTAGTGCAGGAGAATATCGGGAGGTCCGAAGAAGAGTTCAAGGAATTAGACAAAATGACCTTTGCAGAATATGCAGATGATAAGGGTATACCAGAGTCTATCCAGAATGATTTCTATGACCCGTTAATCAGGACTGTAACGTTCATGGAACCAAGAGAAGTTTCAGCAGGTCAATACCTCTACTCTGAACACCTTAGGTTTGCCTACGAGGATGGATTCAGAGCCATGTATCCAGAGCGAGGTGGTTTAGGCAGTGTCGCCTATACTCTAATGCTTCAGGCACGTAATTTCGGTGTCGAGCCACAAGTAAATTGTGCTGTTAAGCAGGTGATCATAGAAGACGGCAAAGTCATTGGTGTTGACTATGAACAAGATGGAGAAGGTAAACATCTGGACACCGATGCAGTAGTGTTGACAACCCCAATCGATCTTCTACCAAACTTTGTCAAAATGAGTGAGCTTCCTAAAGACTTCAC
>JBHLOX010000180.1:0-2125 GCA_048940045.1 Promethearchaeota archaeon | reverse complement strand
GATGCAGTAGTGTTGACAACCCCAATCGATCTTCTACCAAACTTTGTCAAAATGAGTGAGCTTCCTAAAGACTTCACCGAAAAGGCTGCAAAGTTTGAGTACAACCCCTCCACAGTCGCATACTTCGGACTGAAATCTCGAGTTTTAGATTTCAATGTCGGTGCATTTGTACCAGGGAGAAAGATCAACATCGTTGCTGAAGCAAAGAGGGTTTCAGGAGTATTGGCTCCAATTGGAGAGTCACTTCTGACAGTCACAGGCATAGACAAAGAACTCCTAAAGATGAGTGATGAAGAGGCCACTGATGCTATCCTCGAGGAGCTGGAGATTCTCATTCCAGGAGTTGCGGACAAGGTCACCTGGAAGAAAAGCTGGAAAATCTGGAAATCTGTCCTAAAGCAACCACCAGGTATCATGGATGAACGTTTGACAACCAACAGAACAGGTGTGGAAGGTCTCTATGTCGCCGGTCCACATGCTAATTGTGGCATGTACTATGCTTCAATGGAGGCGGCTTCAAGATCGGGCATAGCCTGTGCTGGGGAAATGATTGCGGACCTGAAGTAACATCGTTTAAAACGAAAATGCCAAGGGGCAAGCTACCCTTGGCATAACTATATACTTAGAAGTAGATATTTCAGAACACGATTTCACTCATTGGTGTTCTTTGAGATGACTAAGATGGACTTCCTAGAAAGGTATGGACAAGAAAATGAGCCATACGTCTGTGCCTCCTGCGGAAACTGCACACTTGTATGTCCAGTTTTCCGGGACCTCAAGTGGGAGTCCTATGGTCCACGAGGAAAACTCCACATCGTGAAATCCATTATTGAAGGAGAGGGAGAATTCGGTCAGGATTTTGCCAACAAGATCTTTCTCTGCAACCTATGTGAGCATTGTACACACGTATGTACAACCGGAATCAGTCTCGACCGATTTTGGGAGGTTGCTCGTGCTGAAGTTCGTCAGAGGGGATTAATGCCACGACCAGCACAGTTTGTTCTAGATTCGTTGAAGTCTAGAGGCGATATCATGTGGATGGGTTCCGATGATAGACTTCTCTGGATGGAGAATATTGAGAATACAGTCAAGGATCGAATATTGAAACCAGCCAAGGTTGCATATTTCCTTGGGTGTAATGTTTCACTCAAGTCTCAACTCCATGATGTGGCTAGATCTATGGTCAAGATACTCGAGTATGCCGAGGTCGATTATACCCTTCTGGCTGACAAAGAGATTTGTTGCGGAGCACCTCTTGGATGGGCTGGCAATTTTGAAGGAATCAACGAGATGGCCGAAAAAAACCTGAAAGTGATTCAAAACCTCGGAGTAGAAACCGTAGTCTTTAGTTGCCCTTCATGTATTCAGACTTGGAGAGAGTATAGTAAATACATCAAGGAAAAGAGCAATCTTGAGCTCCTGACAGCTTCCCAATTCATTAACCGTCTTGTACGTGAAGGCTGTTTGAAATTCGAAGAACAACCCATGGTAACTGTAACATTTCACGACCCATGTATCTCAGCCAGGGTCCTGAAAGTGACTGAAGAGCCTCGTGAAATCATCGAAGAAATTCCAGGGGTCTATAATGTCGAGATGACCCCGTCGAAACAGAGCACAAGATGTTGTGGGTCACATGGGCTTCTTGATGTAGTTGATCCTCTTCTATCATCAAGGATTGCTGAAATGCGGTTGAGAGATGTGACCGTGACTCCAGCTACACGAATTATCACGGAATGCCCCCGGTGTATTCTTGCGTTCGATCTCGCAAAGTTCACCACAGGGTATGAAACGACAGTTCAAGACATCACCCAGCTTGTTGCTGAATCCTTATTGCCAAAAGATGTAGGAGGTGATAAGGACCAGTGAAGGCTAACGAAATGCGTATCGGAGACATTGTGGGAGCAGATAATGTATCCACCACGCATGAAACCTGCATGATTTACTCAAAAGATGTAACAAGTCTCCCAGATATTGCTTTTCAGATTGTCAGTCCCAAATTTGATGTTGTGACTCAACCCGTTGATGTTCTTTCATTGCAGAACCTAGTATGGTATGCTATTGATAATAAACTACCAATGGTTCCTCGAGGAAATGGAACATCAGGGTGGGGAGGTTCGCTTCCGAC
>JBHLOX010000179.1:0-4691 GCA_048940045.1 Promethearchaeota archaeon | reverse complement strand
CACCGTTGGGAAATTAGCTTGAAATTGAAATGCAATCGTTAGTACTAACTGCAGATGGTCTACAGATTGCGGACACGCCCATTCCTCCACTCATGCCAGGTGATGTTCGAATAGAAGTCCGTTCAGTAGGTATCTGTGGAACAGATCTCGCAATTTGGAGGGGAGACTATGAAGCTCCATTACCCCTCGTTCTTGGACATGAAATTGCCGGAGCAATACATGAAAGCTCAGTTCCAGAGCTTTCTCCAGGTACAATAGTGACAACTGAGATTGATGTGTCATGCGGTCGCTGTTGGTATTGTAGAAGCGGCAAACGTCATCACTGTGATGATAAGGATGTCCTTGGTATTACTCGAGATGGCGGTCTCTCAGAATACCTTAGTGTTCCTGCAGATCTAGTTCATCCTCTTCCTGAGGGTGTTGATGTAGTATCTGGAACATTCACAGAACCTCTTGCCTCTGCAATCAAAACAGTGTCTGGAAGTCCAGCTGAGGTAGGAGAACCGGTCCTGATTATTGGAAGTGGAAAGATTGCACTTCTCTTGGCACAGGTATATGATGCAAGCGGCGCAGATGTCCATATAGTAGGGCGTAATCGGTGGCAATTAGGGCTTGCTAGGCAATTGGGTCTCCTGAACACTATGGACATCAATGAAGATGACTGGAAGAAGAAAGCTTTGGATACTACTCATGGCGTAGGTCCTAGAATTGTCGTTGAAGCTACAGGCAACACTGACGGGATTGCGATGGCATTCAATATTGTCCGAAACGGCGGCATTGTCAATCTGATGAGTATGCATGGACTTGACTATTCATTTGATCCTACCAAAATTGTGAACAAGGAGCTCACTATTCATGGAGTGAGTAGAGGTCCCTTTGAAAAAGCCCTTGAGATGCTCCAAAAGGGTCGAATTGAGGTGAAGCGTCTAGTAACAAAAGAGTTCCGTTTGGAAGAAGGTGCTAAGGCTTTTGAGTACGCAGACCAATCATCAGTGACAAAAGTTGTGATCAATATCTGAGGGGCTTCCGAATGCCTCAATTCGATACAGACCTGCATATCCATTCCTTACACTCCATCGGTGTTAGTAAGGACATGACAATTCCTATGCTGGCTAAGGGTGCAAAAGAGAAGGGCCTACAAATCATTGGCACTGGAGATGCTACTCAACCTGATTGGCTTGAACATCTCAGAAAGAACCTCAGCTTAAAGGATGGTTTTCTGACTCACAACTCAATCTCATTCATTCCAACTGTTGAGATAGAGGATAATGAGTCAATCCATCATGTCATTATTCTTCCAGATCTCGAGTCAGTGGACTCATTAAGGAGAGTTCTTCGACCACATTCCGCAAACATAGATGATGAGTGGGGAGGTCGTCCCAGAGTAGGAGTCAATGGTGAGGTACTTGCCGGATTTGTAAGAGACACAGAGGGTATGATTGGACCCGCACATGCATTCACCCCTTTCAGATCGATATTTCGTGAGAATAAACACACGAGTCTAGAGTCATGCTACGGAGATGAAACGCCCCACATAAAATTCTTGGAGTTGGGTCTCTCTGCCGATTCTGAAACTGCAGACTTCATTCCAGAACTAAGGCGGCTCACCTACATAACATCTAGTGATGCGCATTCACCTTCTCCAAACAAACTTGGACGAGAGTTTGTGAGGTTTGAAATGCAAGCACCAACATTTGAAGAACTCAAGCTTGCGATTACGCGAAAGAATGGAAGAAAACCAGTCCTTAATGTTGGACTTAATCCTAGACTTGGAAAATACTATCTTTCATTTTGTTCGAGTTGCAGGAGGACTTTGGTGATTCAACAAGGAAAGGAACCACCCAGTTTTGATGAATTGAATATCTACATTAGTTGTGAAAATCTCACAGAAAAGAAACGTCTTCTTGCTGACATTCACAGACGAGTAGTGAGATGTCCAGCTGATGGAAAGAAGCTTAGACTTGGTGTGCGAGATAGAGCAGCAACAATAGGTAATGGTGAGATAAAGACACCGCCTCATCGGCCGCTTTACTTACACATTGCGCCTCTCCTTGATATTATAGCAATTTCACTCACTATAAAGTCTCCAACATCAAAACGGGTTAGATCTCTATATGACAAACTACGTAAACAATTTGGTCCCGAAACACTCATCCTAACAGAAGCCCCTATAGATGGAATTAGAGAGAACAATGAAAGAGTTGCTCAGATGATTGAAGCATACAGGAACAAATCCATAGGTTATTTGGCTGGAGGTGGGGGTCGGTATGGCACGCTCATACCTCCTTGGGAGAGTGGGTAGAAATTACTGTTGTTAAAGGAGTAATCCGAGAGGTTGGGAAGAGTCGTACAACCCAGGTTTCAGCTCGCCGGTGGTATGGTACAACAGACATTGTAGTCCAACATGAAGGAACTGGCCAAACGTACAATGTTCGCCTATCTGCTAGTTTCATGGATCGTAAAAGATTCCTCCCTCGGGTTGGTATGAGGGTTGTAATTCATGGGTATGTTGAGGAGGCCGAGTATGGACTCTCTGACTTTGTCGTTTCTAGAGTGACTGACATTAAACGCGAAGGTGAAGGTGTCAAGAAAGTTCACAAGTTGGATTGACTCTCACTTTCTATATCTGATAAGAAAAGCTGGTGAAAGAATCCACTCAGATCTACACTTAGGACACTTACTTGGAGCTTTGGCAGTTTTTCGAGCTTTAAAGATAAAAAGACATTTCCCGCATCTTGCTGGACGAATCAGGAGCTCTTTATTTTCTCGTTTTACAGATTTTGATATGTGATCTATATCTTCGTACACGATTGACCGCTTCTTTATGTCAAGTCTCTCGCAGATTTCCTCAACTGTCAGTGGATGCTCAGTTCTCTCAAGCAGTTCTGCAATATTTTCTCTTCGCGTTGGCATGACAGTACAATCCTAGAAGAGTCACAGAGATATACTTTAGGCTGTACAGAGTTTCGAACAACCTGTACAAAACGTAGAGTCATATTCAATTTCATCGTAGTATTTCATGTGATGTAAAATGAAAGATTACAACACTGGCATATCAAGCAAAGCATTCGCCGCATTGATAGCAGCCATAGTCCTAACAGCCGGTGTATTTGCCGTCGCAATTTATTTTCCGAATGATGGAAATGGGACACCTCCGGATGTTCCTACAAACCTAGGCTACAAAGTAGCAGAATTCCTCAACTCGAAAAGGGATGATGTACAATTCTATTGGATGTGTAACTCCACATTCGTAAATCAAAACATCACCGACTTCTATACACAGTCTGAACCTAGTGCATATGTCGATGGTATCATGATGAACCGTACTGCTATAGGCGGAGATATTGGTGTACTATTCTCGCCTTGGCATGCAGACATTGTTGGAACAGGTCAGATTTCGACTGAAGATTGGAATAGCTTGAGTGGTACCATTATCGATGATGGAATAGGTCAGATGGAAGCACCGGAAAGTCCTCCTACTGGAGATTTCCCACTTACTTGGCCAATTGATTTCTATTTCAATGTCTTTTTCGATGATGACACCTGCTTCTTTGCAGGATTTTCCTACACAGATGGTTATCTATTCATTCAAAATGGCACTTGGAGTGGTGAATTCAGTCCGCATGGATGGCCAATCTTAACAGGTTGGGATGATGGAGTGTGGCTTTTAGAGGGAGGTTATCTGACAGCTGGAATCGATGCCCTGTATACAACGATAACAAGTAATGTATCATATCCTGAGTGATGAGCCTTTGCGCTCATCCTCCTAATTTTATCTGATTTCGTATATAGATTAGTGATGCGTGGTCAGATGTGATACGATGAGTGAGGCTGCTGACAAAGACCTAGTTAACAAACTTCTCAAAGGTCGAACTATGAGTGTCTATGCACTCCTTCTCCAAAATGGTGAGATGGGTGTTAGAGATGTTCAAAGAGCTTTGGGGTTCTCAAGTCCAAGTTTGGCTCTTCATCATCTCACAAAATTGACGGAGCTTGATCTTGTTTCAAAGGATGCGGACGGTATCTACAGTGTCAAACGTACGCTGAGGGTGGGTTCTCTCTCTCTATTCATCAAGTTTGGCACTCGTCTATTACCAAGATTCCTATTCCTTGGAACTCTTTTCAGTGCTATGTTGGTGATCTATCTACTTTTCTTTGCGTCTTGGCCGTTGACGGGCGCAGATGTAATGTTTGTCTCTATGAGCATTGTCGCAATTCTACTCTCATTCTATGAAACCAGACGAATTTGGTTATTGAAGCCGTTTTAGTATCTCGGTAACTTTGAGAGGAAGATATAGGTCTAAATGTGTTGATGCACAACGTACTCTTGTTAAGAAGAAACCAGAAATGGATGACATCCAATTGGAGCAGATCAAACTCGAACCTCAACCAGCGAAGGCACATCGGCAATCATACAACGACAGAGTGTGTGCTAAATGCATGGGGCATCGTCATCTTTGCGGCATCAAACCTTGTCCGATTCTCATGAGGGCGAAAGCACAGGCTCGGATTGATGACGCATTCACTGGAATGGATCTAACTGGAGCATCACCACCATCGGTCTTTGTTGGTGAGAGTGGCTATCCCAAAGTCTTAGCTGGCCCTCTTGTTCCACCTGTTCGATCAGACGAAGCAAGGTTCATGGAACGTCCTGATCATTGGTTGACAAAGACAATTGATGAGATTCTATC
>JBHLOX010000178.1:2330-4800 GCA_048940045.1 Promethearchaeota archaeon | reverse complement strand
GCTACTGCTGCGCTTCCCGAAAAAAGTAAATCAAGTTGAATTGATTCAAATAGTCAACAATGAACAAGAAACAAAAACATATCGTGGATTTGCGTGAAATCCTTGTAATTACACTCAAAAGAAAGGCCCAAGATGAATTATACAGATACATCGTCGAAAACAGCAATCTGCCAGGACCCAGAGGTAACTTGGAACTTGCATCAGCATTTGAAGAGATAGTTTCTGACCAAACCTCAAAAAACTCAGTTGAGGAAATCTGGGAACTATGCTCATCAATGTCTAATTTTTCAGCTACAGAAGCACCTGTTAATGATCCTAAAGAGTTCATAGCTTTCTGTGGAACCAGAGGATTGGGTGCAATTGGAGCAGTATGTCCAGAATATCAAGAGAAGACGCTCTTTTATCTCCGAACCTTGGCTCAGGACTCTCGATGGCGTATGCGGGAGGCAGTTGCCATGGCTCTGCAAAAGCTGCTTTCTGGTGGCGATATCAATATTCGGAGAGAATTGGAAGATTGGATTGACGAGGGCGACTGGTTGGTGTTACGCGGAGTCGTGGCAGGTATTGCGGAACCTAGTTTGTTGAAAGATAGGGTTTTTGCAAAGTGGGCACTTGAAGCGCATTCGAAGGTCCTTCAGAAAATAAGAGCTTCACCGAATCGCAAGTCAGATGAGTTCAGAACTTTGCGCAAAGCGCTGGGCTACTCCCTGAGTGTTGTAGTAAAGGCAATTCCTTCACTGGGATTTCACCTTCTTGAAGAACTAATCAAGATGGATGATGCTGACATGAAATGGATTATCAAAGAGAATCTCAAGAAGAAGCGACTTGTTTCTAATTTTCCGGAAGAGGTGGATTTGATTATTAGCAAACTGGGATAATATTCTAGGAGGTACTTTGGCCAATAGCCGGGAGTGCGTAATTCATGAAACTCTAAAGGATGAATAAACGTGAGATAATAGAGAACTTCACACGGGGACTGATAGCTATATGCCTCTACAGGTGGGAATAGCCAAACTGACTCAGAGTGGCGATAGTATTCTTAACTGGTTGAGCCCAGCACCCGATGCAATCGAGAGAGAGGGACTCACTGAGATTCTTGATATTAGTGGATGTACTGTAATAGAATCCAGAACTGCTGAGCTCACTACTGAAGAGGCGAATCAGTATGGCGCATGGAACCTCCTAGGGTTGGCGTCTAGTCATCTAGCAGACATCGTTGAGGAACAACAGCGACGCGGACTGTTCACAATCGGACTCCTTCCAAACTGTAATGGTCTAATGGGTATGCTGGCGGGATTCCAGAAATCGGGACTAAATTCGAAACCGCTCAGGGTTGGTTTGATTTGGATTGATGCTCACAGTGATATTAACACACCTGATACGACTCTTAGTGGACTTCTTGCTGGAATGCCTGTAGCAATCGCAGCAGGTCTATGTTTGGAACGATTAAGGAGAAAGTGTGGACTTGAGGTCGCACTTCCCACAAAATGCATCACGATGGTGGGAATTCGGGATGTAGATCCTCTTGAGCAAGAGATTCTCGATGCGAGCGATATTGAGTACATCACATCGGATGAAATTCGTGAACTCAGCCCTGGAATTACCAAACAGATGCAACGCCTTGGGAAGATTACAGATATCATCTATGTCCATGTTGACATAGATGTACTTGATCCCAAAGAAATACCGGGACATGGTCTACCAGTAGAGGGAGGACCAACTGCTTCACAGCTTGGCGCAGCTTTAGAAATTATGTTCCGAGATTCAAAGGTAGGAGGCTTAGGCATTGCAGGCTATCCAGTTGGGCGAGATCCTGACGGAGTTACTCTAAAGGCAGTCTATGAATTGGTAAGGTTCGCTGTTAAGGGAGCAAATTCCCGAAACAGGTAGACTTGAGTAGGAGTGCATAAGAAACACCTCATACGAGCTAACTATAAGCAGGACTCAGAAGAAAGAACTGTACTCCGGAGATATAGTATCAGCTATAAACATGGAGATTGATACACCATCTCCAAGATGCCTTTGCCTAGCTCTTTCAAGTATATCTCTCAGCTACTTCTTATCTGCATATACACATAGAGATACAATACTAGGAACATCACAAGCAGACCAGTGGTTAGCCAACTGGCAATCGGTAAGGTCATGACTGCCATGTTCCAGATCATTCCTATTGTTCCAAGTAATGTCCATACAATTGACATCAGGACGTAGATCTCGATATCCTTCCATGATTCAGCACGATAGGCCAAAAACGCTCCGAGCACGTAACTTAGAAGAATTGCACCTAAGACACGTGCAGTACTGGCCTCAGGGGGCCAACCAGTGATGTCACTCCATGATTCTGGAGAGATGAAAAACCAGGCCCCGAATATCAGTGAAGCGATAAAACCGAGCAGAAAGATATACCTTGCATAGCTGGGGATTTCCCCGCTCATTTCTAGCCACACTCTCTTATAATTGTCTTTTATTC
>JBHLOX010000178.1:0-2230 GCA_048940045.1 Promethearchaeota archaeon | reverse complement strand
TCTCACTTTCTTTTGGACATTGTAGTCCATACTCCAGATCTGCTATTGGTTCCAGGACTTGACATAATGATTGGACTAGGGCTCTGGAATAGTATCATAGGCACTGTTGTAGTGGAACTTGCTGTTCTACTGGCGGGTTGTTTGATATATTTCATTTCAACACCTTCGGGAACATCTTCCTTAGGCAAGTATGGAATGTATGCTTTCATCATTGTACTTGTCACTATCACGATACTCACTCCATTCATGACCTACCCCGATGTGTTGACGTTGATCATAACAGCAGAACTCATGTATGCGGTGTTTGCTATGGCGGCATGGTGGCTAGATGGTAAGAGGATTGCAACTGCAGATTGAATCTAAATCCACACAGAGATATTTTTCAAAAAGCTACTCTCTGAAAGCAAACCTTAAGTCAAAGGGCAAGGCAGATACAAGAGAAAGGGGTACGCGTGATGGAGAGTATTGCAGGAAAATGTGGAGATTGGAAATCTAAGAAGAATAGGCATCAATACATTCTGAAGACTGACCCAAGTCGGCCTGTTTCGGTTCTGGTGGCAATCTGTGTTGCTCTGCTGCTTTTTACTTTTATTTTAGGACCTAGCTATGGAGCATACACAACCGCTAGAGAGCCAACTCCGATTTCTAGAGAATCACCAACAGAGATAAACCTCCAGTCTAATCCTATCTGGGCCAATGATCAAATACACGTCCTCTGGGACATGGTTCACGGTAACCAAGCATCATCTCAATTCTCCAATCTCATTGCGGAGATAGGGTCATATGGTTTTATCACTGATACGCTCTCTTCTGGACCAATCAACGCTTCTGCACTACAGGGATATAGCGTGCTTGTGATTGTCCAACCAACCCTGTCTTACTCCACAAATGAAACTGATACAATCCATGACTTCGTCCTTGGGGGTGGTGGGTTGCTTGTGTCGGGAGACCTTAACGAGAGCATCCTCAACACTCTGACTGACTTTGCTGGCATTGAATGGCTTGATGCAAGTATTGGTATGTCGGGGCCTTACGATATTCATCATCCCGTGACACAAGGACTCGAGTCCTTCAGTTGTAATGATGCTCGCGCCAGATTGAATATCACATGGCCCGCGATAAGCCTCAAGGCAACCTATAGTGGTTATAGCGTGCTGGCTGCCTCGCAGACTGGGCTTGGCAAAATAGTATGCATGAGTGATAATGATATGGTTTCCAATACCTATGGGGATGACAATCTTGGCCTGGGTGTGAATTCCTTCCTTTGGTTGGCTGAAGCCACTCATGAGCACGACTTGTGGGCATATGTCAAATCATGGACACCAACCCAGCCTGGTTATGAGATACCCATCACACTCACTGTGCTGAACACAGGTACATCTGCAGAGAATTATGTCATCGTCAAGCTGTATCAAGATGGTCAGCAGGTGTTCGTTGACCTCTTCCCGGTTCTGAATAGGAGTATTCTCTATACATACGACTATGGATGGACACCGAGTTTTAGTGGTATCTACAATTTTACGGTCGTCGTTGAAGCGACTACTGGAGAGAGTAGAACCGAAGACAATCAGTACACATTTCTATGTCAAGTCGTTGACTACACTATAGAGATTCTCAGTGATGACGATTTCGTTTTACAAGGATGGCCAGGCGAAGGTACCTATGAAGAGCCCTATGTGATAGAGGGTCTACATATCATGGCTTACTATGCCAAGCCTATTGGCATAACCATTCGTGATACAAGGGCACACTTCATAATCCGCAACTGTACAATTGTTGATTTGGATGATACGGTTGATGGGACTGGGATAGATCTCTGGAACGTCACGAATGGAGTCATAGCGAACAACACATTCCCTTTGGGGCTGTACGGGGCCTATATTCAGAACTGTAGCCTGTGTAACCTCTCTAATAATGCGTTCACACAGTATTCGGATGCCATTTTTGTCGAGGAGTCAACTGATCTGAATATTACACAAAATCTCCTGACTGGCACCGAAGTCGCCATGGACCTGTTCTCAGCGGAGCAAACTGTTGTCACAAACAACACCCTCAAGGGCAATACTTGGGGGCTAATGTTGGGCAGTCTGTCCAATAATGTGACTGTATCTTGGAACGACTTCAACAATACGAACAATGTACAGGATGATGGTGTTCAGAATACCATCAGCGAGAATTACTACACTGACTATGGTGGTCCTGATAACAACTATGATGGTTTTGGTGATAC
>JBHLOX010000041.1:9689-19475 GCA_048940045.1 Promethearchaeota archaeon | reverse complement strand
GATAGAGATGAACTATCCCGCCTAGCTCACGCTCTGAGAAAATATGAGGGGTTTGAACGACCTGATAGCAAATGCCTCAGTCCCATTGGGAAGAACGAGTTTCTGAGTGCCACAAACTCGATCTTCAACGTGAAGTTTGCTGAATATATGAAACGTGGAGTTAGTGAGTGGCAAGGCAATCCATTTGTGATAGAGTCAATTATTGCAACAGGCGACGATTTTCCCCGATCTGATATTCCAACTCTCTTCAGATTTGTGAATCGCGTTCCTCTTCTCTATGATGCGAGTGAGGGGGTCCTGACAAGAGTCTTGAAGAGAGTAAACTGGTCAAGGTACAGTATTGACTCGTCAGAACCAGTGGCATTGCTACTCCATCTCTGTTCTACAAAGATTCCTTTCAGAGCTGCAGGGAAACAATCACTTGCTTCTATCCCTGAGATTGAGCATGAGGTACTCCAGCTTTTCAAAGAACTCGGGCGTAAGCTTGGAAAAATGAATGCTCGATCAAAACGAAGTGTTCGTGAAACAAAGAAGATGAGGGAGTTCTCGAAATCGTTCAAGCAGATAGCTCGATTCAGTACATCACTAGCAGGTCGTGATGAAGTACCATCCACTGACCGTCTTGTGAAGCGACTCTTTGAGGTGGAGCCAGATGAATGATTCAAATAGCGCGACTGAAACACTGACCTCTTTGGGAAAGAAGATAGTCGAAGCTTTAGATGAGAATAGATATCCGGTACTTGAGATTCCTGACCGACGCACCAGTAACATTGTATATGACGAAAACTCCAATCGCTATATTCTCGGTCCATCCTGTAGCACTCGGGACTCGAGCAATGTGAAACACGTGAAACGCTTTGCACAGCTCACATGGATTGCATCCTTTGCCAAAGAACTGCTTCAAGCATCCAGAACCAGTTCATTGAGGGATCTATATTATTCATCAGAGGCTTTTGGTGTAGGTTTCTCTGATCAGTCAGAATCTGATAGGATTGTGACTGATCTCGAATGCATCACTGGTCTTCCTCGTGAGAGTCTTGGAATCTATCCTGAAGAACACTCATCAATCTATGGCGATGTAGTGATGCGTTACACAGTGTCTGGGTATGAGGGAAAGGAGATTGACCTCACAATAAGCCCTGATGGATTACCAATAGGTCCCGCTCTAATGACTGCTGAACCTGTTAAATCAAATGCGAAGATTGTCTTAGCAGTTGAGTCTGGTGGGATGTTCTCTCGTTTGATTGAAACTTTGGCCTGGAAGCGGTTCGATGCAGTTCTTATACAGCTTGGTGGTCAGCCTCCAAGGTCAACTCGGCGGCTCATGAGAAACCTGCATGTGTCCCTTGGACTGCCAGTTTTCATATTCACTGATGGGGACCCCTGGGGGATGCATATTGCAAAGGTTATCATCAGTGGCAGTGCGAACTCCGCACACATCAAGAATCTGACAATTCCTACTGCAAAATGGGTTGGAGTCACTCCTGAAGACATTGTTTCGTATTCGTTGCCAACTGAACCAATGAGCGATGCTGACCTTAAGCGCCTTGATGAACTCTCTCGTGATATTCGATATGCTGAACCTGAATGGCAGAGCCATATTCAACACTTCAAAAAGATACGATCTAAAGCTGAACAACAAGCATTCAGTAGGTTTGGGATGGACTATGTTGTTGAAACTTATCTCTCAAAGAAGATAGACTAGAATACACCTACACCAAGTGGATATACAATTAGAAGAAACGTCACTGCCCCATACGCTAACAGTGCCTGCAAGAGCAGTAATAACAGGACATTTCGCTTTTCGGATATTCTCTTTGAGAAGTGAGGTAGTATCCAGTACATCGTGAAAGGTCCAATCACCTCAAGAGTTCCATCTTCTCGAGGGGATGCAAACTTGACATACTCGATTCCCTTTCTTTTGACATATAGACGATATACAATATAGAGCAAGAAGTTGAGTAAAAAGGGCATATACATAACGATAGCAAGCCTGTCCATGTTTCCCAGAATAAGAGCTGAAGCCATTGCAGCTCCGATTGGTAGTCTACCAACATCCCCTGGGAGTACTTTGGCAGGGAATCTGTTGAAGATGAGAAATGCAATAGACGCTCCCAACAATGCGGCTGCGACTAATCCTGCGTCCATTTGAGCAGTTGTGACCTCATGACCATCAACATAAGGGGATAGAAGGACATAGAGTATTATTGCCGAGGAATTGATACTGCTCAGACCTGCCTCGAGACCGTTCATTCCCCCGTACATATTAGTGGAGTCTACAATAAAGGTCATCATTAGGGGGACAATGATAAGCGCGTAGAATGGACCAAAATTGATTGTACCAATGAATGGAATAGACATAGTTGGATTTCCCACACTCATGGCAACCATCGGAATAGAAGCCACCATCGGAAGCACAATTTTTGTACTTGTCTTGAAATCGAAAGTATCGTCGAAGAGCCCAATGAGACCTGCCATAAGAATCGAAACTAACGCGGCAAGCAACCCCTCACGAACCTCTGCTTGTTCTTGAAATGTTGTAATGCCCATGACCAATAACAGTCCAAAGACGATGGCGAAGAGGACGATGAAACCACCGCCCTTTGGAATTTCTGGTTTCTCAGGTTTGTGTACATCGATTCCAGTCATCCCCGCCTCTCGAAGCATTTTGATCGCTCCAGGCATGAAGATAACAACAACCACAAATGCTGCTAGAATGGCAATAAGGACTGAGATCAAATGGTCCACTTCCGGTGCCTGACTGCATATCGTTTCAGTTTTGACCTTTTCGGGCGATTTTGCATCATTTGTGCATGCTTTCAACATCCGAAATCTATAATAACAAACCAGAAGCTCGAGCGACCAATCCCCCGTCTATTGGAATCTGAAACCACTAGACTGTACCCCGATGAAATCACGGTGATTCGTATTGAGCCTGTTGAATAGAAAGATAGGAACCCTTTTGCTACTCGGGTTATTTTTGGCGAGTAGTCTAATGGCCGTAACCCCCATCTCAGAAACCTTAGAACCAAACTACTTGGCTCAAGACAAGGACTTTGGAATGAACCTAGCTGAATCTACAGTTAATCTATCAATTCCCTATGTTGATGATTACTACGGCTCTACTGATGGAATAATAGACCCAAATGAGTATGCTATCACTTACACGGATCCTTTCACCGGGATTAAAGCCTACCTCGAACATAATGGTACTGTACTATATATTGGTCTGGAAGCAAGAACTTCCGGATGGATAGGAGTCGCTTGGCAGAACTATACAGATGGATTCACAAATGCTGGTTTGAATAACAGTGATGTGGTCGTCGGATATGCTCCCGGCACACCTCACTTTGACTATTGGAGGGTTCGACTTACCGATGCGGTGTCAGTCCACTATGTCTTGAGGCTTCGTAACGGAACAATACTCCAAGAGGCTGACTATCCAGATATGGACTCAGAGGAACCTCTAGAATCACTGACTGCACTTCAACTGTACAAAGACGCAATTGTTGGAATGAGAATTGGGGAAACTCGCCACTTTATAATTCCTGCACACCTGGCTTATAACGATCCAGAACATCAACTGTATGGAATCGACTTGATATACGACATCGAGCTTCTGAGAATCTATAGAAGCGGTGTCCAGAGGACTGCAAACCCTGCAGACCAGAGCCAGATTATCTACAGCGACGAGTATGGTGTAAGTACCTACCAACACATTCCTGACTCAGACCAGTCAAGAATACTGGCAGCCTCTGGTTCAGATAATGGCACATTCACCCAGTTAGAATACTCGATTCTACTGAACAGCACTGATGCTGAAGACATTCCACTACTCAATCACAAAGACATCCAGTATCCTTTTGTCTTCATGTATGGCAACACTGAGGAACTGAACGGACTTCCAGTTCAACATACATACTGGACAGAACCAGCAAGAGTAACCATCGAACCAAACTCACCCCCTACATTGATCTTTGAAAATCCAAAGGCGGATGCCACTCTGGAATGGGTTGTGAAGCTACAAATCAATGCCACGGATGATTGGGTCACAAAAGCAGCCTATCGGATAGATGATGATGAGTGGGACAGTCTGATTTACAACTTCAAGACCTTTTTCTGGGAAGTAAGTCTTGACCTGTCAGATTATGATGAAGGCGCTCATGTCATCACAGTAAATGCAACTGATTTCTCTAATGCGACCAGTGTAAAATCTGTAAACGTCACAATTGACAGACCTTACATTCCACTATTGGGAATGAAACTCGATGCAAAGAGGGTCTTTGTCCCGGTTGATCATTATGGAGCCAGAGTTGACGATACGTACACCATCATAAACAATGGATCAGCTCCGATTAGCTCCATTGATATCTACCTGCCGGAGGAATATGAACACAACTTCTTATCGATTAGTGGTGAGGACTCTGATCAACTGGAACTCCATATAGTCCAACTTGCAAACACAAATGGAATGATGCATTGGAGGATTCATTTCAATGATCCAATAGGATTCCAAGAACAATACGAATTTGATACCAGAATATGGACAACATCATTGTTCTGGTTGTCAAATCCCGATGAATGGGAGTACCAGCTAGACTTCTTGAAGTATCCTGTTCTCCCCTATATCATACGTAATGCAGAGTTTGTCTTGGCTTTTGAACAAGGTGGATCACTAACGCCGGGAGAGGCTGTCCCAGATTCAACAGAGAAATATCTAGCTCCCTTCACTCTGACTAATTTCAGTGTCAGCCTTAGACTCTTTAACAAACATGTTGTGGCTGATCGCAACACAAGAATTACAGTTGATGCATGGGGCTGGTTATCCTATAGAGAAACAGTCAGCCTTGACAACACTGGTTCAGGCGTATTATATACTGTTAACTTTAAACTTCCTGCCTATTCCAAATCCGTCAGAATCTATGATGAGGTTGGTACTCTTGCTGTATCTCAGAGATTGGTAAATACCGAGGATTTCAACGAGACCACTACTGTCACTGTTAATCTTGGTCAAGATAGATTTGGAAGTGGTCTCCTCTCTGGGTACCAATACACATTCACCGTAGACTATGTGGTTCAAACAAGTGCTTACCAGAGTGCAGGTCCTCGCGGGAACAACCTTGAACCACCAATGGCTACATTAAGCAATGTTCTCATTCGCGAACATGTGATTGACATTGTAATGTCACCATCTGTTTCATTGGTCGAAGCAACTGAAGGCTATCGTCTCACGTATGGTATATTCGACATGACACTTCGCTTTTCAGTATACAACAGGACTGAGGAAAATCCAGCTGCGTTTAGTGTTACATACCAGACAACATTGGGTGTCTTAGCACGACCCGTGATTATCTCATTGATGGTTGGCATGGTCGGACTCATTTATGTCGTCCTAAGGAAGGTCGAACTACCTGAGGATGTCACGGGCCCCCGAGATGATGATGTTGACATAATAGATTCTCAACCCAGGCAAGTAGGTGCGCCTCCTGAACTACTCAAAGAGTTTGCCAATCTCTATTCAAGGAAAACAGCTCTCAATATAGACTTGGAGAAACTTGATGCAGCTAGAAGAAGAGGCAAAGTGAAGAAAAGAGAATATTTGATTCGGGAGCGAGACTTGAAGCACCAGATCGAGGAAATTGATGGTCAACTACCTCGACTAAGGGATGAAATGATTAGTCATGGGTCGAAGTATCGCGAGATAGTGGGGCAGCTGGAGCTCCAAGACGAACGAATTGAAGGTGCAAAGGCTGGTCTACGTCAACTCCTACTTCGTAAAAAGAAGCAGAGAATCAGCCGTGCTGCTTTCGAGAAGTCACGACAAGAATATCTGAAAACAATTCAGAAAGCAACAAGTGCGAGCGACCGTATCCTCTTGTCATTACAGGAGGAAGCAGGCGAGATCTAGTCAGATACCTGTCTGCTGACCTCCCCTTTCCCAAAAAGCTACAGAAATCTTCTCTATTGTGTCAGTTAGCAACTCTTATCAAACAAAACATAGTCAAAAAATGCCCCCTGTAGGTAGTTTATGATGAATAGCAGCGAACCACTCCAAAGGGAGAACGTTCGAGTACGAGATTTACTAAACGGTGAGTCCCGTGCTCTTGAGATGTATCAGTATCTGAGTGGGTCTCCCAAAGTCCAGTCCTATCTTCGCACGGCAAACCGGATGGCTGTGTCTCGGCTGGGATACACTGATCATGGTCCAGTACATGCAGAAGTAGCAACTTGGAACGCTTTGAAAGCCTTTGACATTCTCGAAGAAACATTTCAACCGAATGTTGTAGCAGAAGGAATTGGCAACATAGACGATGCTCGCCTAATAGTATTAGCATCGACTTATCTCCACGATATCGGGATGGTTGTGCATAGGAATGAACACCCCCAAGCATCAATCAATTTGGCGAGTCCTATTGTTGAGTCTAAATTGATGGATATCTATAGCGATCCCGCAAAGGCTACCGATATTCTCTCTTTCATTCTTCACGGAATCTATGCCCATGATGACGATACACAATGTCTTACTTTAGAAGCCGGAATTACAAAATTAGGGGATGGGTGTGACATGACAAAGGGACGTACGACTGTGCCTTTTCAAAAAGGCAAGGTCGATATCCATAGTGTATCAGCATTAGCCATCAACAACGTCATTCTAGAACCTGGAACAGACAAGCCTCTACGAATAACTGTTGGGATGGACAATCCTGCAGGCGTCTTTCAAGTTGAAGCTGTCCTAGAGAAGAAAATCTCAACCTCTGGACTCCAAGACTATGTTGATGTAGAAGTCCTTGTCAATGGAGACCGTCTTGTTCTCTCTCACGTGAAGCGACTATTTCGCGTGCAAATGTCCGCTGCTGGTGACGGACTCAGTCCTAAAGAGAAATAGTGGTAGCCCCGGGAGGATTTGAACCTCCGTCAGCGAGGCCAAAACCCGCTATGCTGGACCGCTACACCACGGGGCTATCGTATCATGCTCCAGCTGAACTCAGTCTTTGGATGACAAATTGAAAGGTATACCGTTCTCAATAATGTCAGAGGATATTCGCTCTCGCCATCTCTCGAGAAATGCAGTTTCCTCTTTCCTCTGTTTGCCATCCATCCTGAGATTATCTGGGAGCATGCAAGCTATCCCATCAATGACGGGATACCATCTGCCACATTTTGGACATGTTATTAACGCTTCGTCAATCTCTTCTATATCTTCACCCTCAGCTTCAAGATTATGTGAGGTGTAAACCTCCAGATTCAACTGACTCCTGCAATCGCTCACCGGACAAGCCAGGATGTCCATCAACCAGCGTTTCATATCAAACACACCTGTGGCTGGCGTCGAATAATCGGTTGTCGTTAAAAAGTATTCTAGCAACCGCACGTTTGAGAGGTCGACCCGAAAGGCTATTTGG
Source organism: Promethearchaeota archaeon (assembly GCA_048940045.1). GTDB lineage: Archaea > Asgardarchaeota > Thorarchaeia > Thorarchaeales > Thorarchaeaceae > SMTZ1-45. Next base: position 12,072 of record JBHLOX010000041.1, on the reverse strand, counting down.
GTGACTAGCTGCGCCTCAGTCAACCGTTGCTCGGAGAAGTCCACAATGGAATACAAACATCCCTGGATCCCGATGACCAAAGCGACTGAGAAGGACATGCTGGAATCCATCGGTAAGAAGAGCCTTGATGAGCTGTTCTCAAACATACCCAAGAAGTTCATGCTTCAACGTGACCTAGATATTCCTCGATCCCACAGTGAGATAGAGGTAACTCGAAGAATACTGGAACTTGCAGGTAAGAACAAACCTGCGGATTCCGGTCGGGTTTTTCTTGGTGCTGGAATTGGACTACATTATGTTCCTGCAATAGTTCCAGCACTGGCAGGTAGGTCTGAGTTTCTCACATCATACACTAGCTATCAAGCCGAAGTGAGTCAGGGAATGCTCCAGACACTCTTTGAGTATCAGAGTCTATTGGCGGAAATCCTTGACATTGATGTTGTTAACTCTTCAATGTATGACATGGCAACAGCAGTTGCTGAGGCTGCTAGAATGACCGCTCGTGTTAAGAAAGGGCGGTCGCGATTTCTTGTTCCAGGCACAATGAACCCAGAGCATTACAAGGTTGTCCACACTTATACAGAACCTGCAGACATCGCAGTTGAGAAGATAGAATATGACGCAGATACTGGGCTCATGTCACTCTCTGATCTTGAATCTAAGTTGGATGCCCAAGTAACAGGAGTCTATGTTGAAAACCCGAGTTATCTAGGGTTCATAGAAACCCAAGTTGATGAGATAAGTAAGAAAGTCCATGAAAATGATGCACTCCTAGTAGCTGGTGTTGATGTACTATCCCTAGGGCTTATGCGTCCCCCTGGTGATTATGGGGCGGATATTGTGGTGGCTGAGGGGCAGCACCTCGGCTCACCTATGACATTTGGTGGACCATTACTTGGGATTTTTGGTTGTGTAAATGATCGCAAGCTAATCTATCAGATGCCTGGTCGTCTGGTTGGGATGACAAGGACTGAATCGGAACCCTATGAAGATGGATATGTCTTGACACTGAGTCCAAGAGAGCAGCACATTCGACGGGAGAAGGCCACCAGCAACATCTGTTCTAACCAAGCACTTGCAGCAGTGACAGCAGCTATCTACATGTCTCTTCTTGGACCCACTGGACTGAAACAGGTGGGTGCAACAATAGCCTACAATGCAAATTACACCGCTAAGATGCTTGACAGAATTTCAGGAGTGGCTGTACCTGCTCTAGGACGGTCGATTTGGAAAGAGTTCGTTGTGCGATTTGAGAATGGAATCACAGCTTCAGATGTACATGACGGGCTTCTTGAGAGAGGTTTGCATGGTGGGAAAATTCTCACCGACGAGTTCCCAACACTTGGCGAGGCAATGCTGTTTTGTGTGACTGAGGTACATAGTAAAGAAACAATAGACGAGCTAATAGAAGCTATCAAAGAAATTGTGTCACAGGGAGGTGCGAAACAATGAAGCATCGCAATCCTGATGACACCAGAGTACGCCAGGCGAAGTGGGAGGAACCCCTAATCTTTGATAGATCCAATCCTGGTGTTGTTGGACATGTGTTCCCTGAAGCCGACACTGATGTGATGAAAGTTGTTGGAACCCTTGGAGATATCATCCCCAACAACATGGCTCGAAAAGAATTGCCAAGGATACCTGAGGTTTCAGAACCAGGGGTGGCTCGTCACTTTACCAGACTCTCACAGATGAACTTCGCGGTGAATCTTGGCACATATCCACTTGGAAGTTGTACAATGAAGTACAATCCAGCTGAGAACAACTGGGCTGCAAACACCCCCGGCTTTGCATGGTTACACCCGCTACAAGACGTATCCATGACACAGGGGTCTCTTGAGTTAATGTGGGAATTGGAAAAGTGGCTTGGTGAAATAACAGGGATGGATGCAATCACGCTTCAACCAGCAGCTGGGGCTCAGGGCGAATGGACTGGAGTCATGATGATGCGCGAGTATCATCGCTGCTACACTGAGGAATGTGCTCTAAGGACTGAGATGCTTATTCCAGATGCCGCCCATGGCACTAATCCCGCATCAGCAGCCATGGCAGGATACAAAGTGGTTGTAATCCCATCTAGTAAAGATGGATTGGTAGACTTGGATGCACTAAAAGGGGCTGTTGGACCAAGGACAGCTGGTCTTATGCTCACGAATCCCAACACAATCGGTGTGTTTGAGAAGGATATTGGAGAGATCGCAGATATTGTACATGATGCTGGCGGGTTAGTCTATTATGACGGTGCAAACTTCAATGCTATCATGGGAAAGGTAAGACCTGGGGACATGGGGTTTGATGTTGTTCATCTGAACCTCCACAAGTCATTCTCAACACCTCACGGAGGTGGCGGGCCTGGAGCTGGACCTGTTGGTGTTACTAAGAA
>JBHLOX010000041.1:0-9589 GCA_048940045.1 Promethearchaeota archaeon | reverse complement strand
CTGAACCTCCACAAGTCATTCTCAACACCTCACGGAGGTGGCGGGCCTGGAGCTGGACCTGTTGGTGTTACTAAGAAATTGAAGGAGTTTCTCCCGGTTCCACGTGTTGTCAAGAAGGATGATGGCAGCTTTGACCTGGACTATGACTATCCAAAATCCATTGGGAAGGTCAAGAGTTTCTATGGAAACTTTGGTGTTCTTATCCGTGCATATTCCTACATCTATGCACTAGGCTCTGAAGGTCTAGAGCGAGCCTCTGAGGTGGCTGTTCTAAACGCTAACTATGTCGCGCAACATGTCAGTAAGTTACCTGGATTCACATTGCCATACTCTCAGGATGCACCAAGGATGCATGAGTGCGTCATCTCCGCTGAGGAGTTGAAGGAGAAGACAGGGGTCACGGCAATGAATGTTGCAAAGCGTCTATTGGACTTCGGAGTACATGCTCCCACAGTCTATTTCCCTTTGATTGTGCCCGAAGCCTTAATGATTGAGCCAACTGAGACAGAATCACACCAAGAGCTAGACTTCTTTATCTCAGTTCTTGAGAAGATCTCGAAGGAAGCCCATGAAGAGCCTGAAAAGGTGAAAAATGCCCCATACTCTACATCTGTCGGTCTCTTGGACGAGTACAGGTCAGCACATCCAAAGACTTTGACCCTCTCATACAAAATGTACAAGGAACATCAGAAAGAAGCGAAGGACTAACACAATTCAGGCCACACCGAAAGTGTTAGAGGCAAGTTGAGTCCTCTGAAACCTGATGATAGTCAAGAAAAAAGCGGGTCGGCACACAATCTACCTTGACACAAAAGAGATTGGGAACGATCTTCTAATTGCCATTTACGGAGGAGATGAACACCATATTGGTGGTGTGGCTACAGCATACCCAACAGAAAGTCACTATAGAGATGCAACAACGGTAAGTGTAAACACCCTCACTCTACCTGGGCATAAGGACTATGTTGTAGCAAACACAGCGGCTGAGAGAATCTGTAAGGCTCTGGGAGTTCCTACTATCGTGACAGTAGGAATTCATTATGACAATGCTACTGGGAAAGAGATAGAGGAGATCATCTCTGTTGTGAACAAACTTGTGGAAGATGTTATTGCACACTATCAAAAAGCTGAATAACACTCTAACTTCCAACTAGAATGGTTAGATAATTGAAAGTCAAGTTCAAATCTTTTGGGTCCGTGCGAAAGCTCCTGAAAGAAAAAGTCATAGATGTCGAGGTTCCTGATAACTCAACAGTACGACAGGTAGTTGACCGAGTTGTAGAGATCGGAGGCAAAGAGCTTCAAAAGATACTCTTCTACGAGGGTGACATCAGTGGCAATCTGATTGTCATACTCAACAAGAAAGATGTTGAAACGTTAGGTGGTATTGATATAGTCGTTCATGATGGTGATGAGGTAGCTATTCTCCCTCATGTCCAAGGCGGTTAGACGTGGTGAGTATGGGTCTCAAGTACTACCTTGAAACATATGGTTGTTCACTAAACGCAGCGGACTCTGACATTATTGTAGGACGTCTTTCGGCCATCGAAGGGCGACGTGTAGAGGAAATTAATGAAGCCGACCTGATTCTACTGAACACGTGTGGTGTCAAAGAACCAACCGAGGACAAGATAGTCCATAGACTTGAGGAATTGTCACAAGGAAACATCCCAGTTGTGGTCACAGGTTGTCTTCCGAAAATCTCCCTAGATCGTGTTGAGAAGGCCATTCCAGATTATGCTGCACTCTTGGGGCCTCAGTCTGTTGAAACATTAGCATCAGTTGTGCCACGTATTCTTGAGGGTGAAAGGGGTATTCGTCACATTGAATCTGATGATGCCTACAAACTGAAATGGTTCGCAGGACCACCTGAAAGTGTGATTTGTACAGTTCCCATTTGCGAGGGATGTCTGGGAAGTTGTGCTTATTGCGCTGTGAAATTTGCCCGAGGAAAGGTCAGGAGCTACTCCATCGATGATCTCCGTCAGAAGATAGAGCGTTGTGTTCATCTCGGGTATCGTGAAATTCGACTGACATCACAGGATGCTGCTGTGTATGGCGCAGACACTGGAGAAACGCTTGTAGGTCTATTACACTCGATAGGTCAGATAGAAGGCTCCCATAGATTTCGATTAGGGATGTTTAACCCAAACATCGTGATGAGCTCAATAAATGACCTGCTAGATTCAATGGATAACGATCACTTCTTCAAGTTTTTCCACATTCCTCTCCAATCTGGAAGCGATAGACTCCTGAAAACGATGAAACGTCGGTACATTGTTAGTGAGTGGGAAAGAGTGGTTCAGAGGGTGCGGAAAAGATTCGTGAATGCGACTATTGCAACCGACATCATTGTAGGATTTCCTGGGGAAACTGAATCCGACTTTGAGCAAACCATGGATCTGATGCGACGAGTAAAACCCAATGTTACTAACATCTCAAAATACGGTGATAGACCGAACACTCTCGCTTCAAAATCAAAAGAAAAAGTGGAAACTTCAACGAAGAAGCAACGGAGTAGAATTCTGACTAAACTCGTTGATGAAATCCTTATCGAGTCTAATGAAGCATGGGTTGGATGGTCTGGACCGGTCATTATCACCGAAAAGGGCTCAAAAGGTGGTATGCTTGGACGCAACGAGTCGTACAAGATAGTGATTGTCCATGAGTCCCTAGAACCCGGAACAATAGTAGATGTAGAAATCACTTCTGCTGAACGTACTCATCTCAATGGAGAGGTCAGGTCCTAGACCCAATCTCAATATCAATAACCTTGCCTGATTCAGCACTCTGTCTTGCAGCCTCCACAATGTCCAAGGCGCGGAGACCGTCATCAATGTTCACTCTTGGGGACTTCCCCGTTTCAATACACTGTAGAAAATCTTTGAGTACTTCTCGAACCGGTTCCCCATAGACCTTTATCGTGGCACCTCTCTCTGGAAGCTGTATAGTGTCACCCTTAGCTACTGGCGCTTGGTCTAGATGTTGCACTTTGATAATCTGACCAAACAAATCCAGAACCAACGCCCCCTTAGTGCCTGATACATCCATGTACCGTCTTCGTCCTGCGTATTGTCTGGAGAGATGGAAAAAGTGCTCTGTTCCAGATTCAAACTTCACCATGACAGTTCCGCTGTTGTGAATCCCACCCTGCTTGTTACTCTGGGCATAGAGCTTGGCAGGACCACTGCTGATCCTAGCCATGATGTCGAAGTCGTGGACCCCGATATCCTCAAAGACATCACCAAGTGATGGGATTCTCTCAGGAGAAACAAACCCCCGTCTGTCGTGAATCACCGTTCGAGGGGTTCCTATGGCATCCGCCTTAATCAGGGACAGTGCTCTCTCAACAATTGGGTTGTAAATCTCTGAATGTGAAACAAGGGTTACAATTCCCTTTTCTTTGACAACCTTGGCGAGTTTCTTTCCGTCTTCCAAAGTACTTGTCATAGGTTTCTCAATCAGAATTCCCTTGATTCCATCATAGTTTGACACAATGGAACGAGCGATACTCGCATGCGTTGATGTTGGTGTGGCAATAACGACTCCTTCTGGTTTTGTTTCATCAAGCATGCTCTCGAAGTCATAGAACGCCTTCGTGTTGTGACTCTTGGCTACCTTCTTAACAGTAGACTTGTCAGTGTCAGCTACACCAACTAGAACTCCCATGTCGCTAAGAATTCGCGCATGAATACGGCCCATGTTTCCAGTTCCAACAATTACAATCCTTCGAGATGACGTAATCAACCACTCCTGTTGGATTCAGGATGCTCCGGTTAGTCTTGACCTTTATACATTGCCATGGTTCATCAGGCGTATAATGACTACAGAATTTTAGCAATTTCGAGATGAAAAAGCGTCGTTTTTTATCATGACGGTCTTATATGGGTCAAATTGAATAGATGTATGAATCCAAGATTCACACACACCTTCAGGGACTCGCCACAAAGACAATGCACGTCTTGGATCACCATGCCGCGCTGAGTCCCATTATACTTCAGAAGACAACTCCCTCCCTCGGACCCACCCGGTGCAAGCAGTGCGATTTTGCCTCGTCGCACTCTGGGTGGGTCCTTTTACAACCCCATTTTACCTTCCAAGTTTATATTTGGTTTCGACCCAGATGTCCAAGAGCAATATTTCCGAGGACAGAGTAGACCAAACTTTGATTGCTATATCCCAACCCTTATACTATCTTTCTAAAGCGATTCAATAAAATTAGAAGGAATAGCTATTTGGACCTCATTTTACTTCTGTTGACTGGAATAGTTGGATTGACTGCAGGCTTGGCAAGCGGTCTCTTTGGAATTGGTGGAGGGGCCATCAGAATACCTCTCCTCAACATTCTGGGATACACATTGATCGCATCATTTGGTATGAATCTCATCACACTCCCGGTATCGAGTTTTGTGGGAGCATTATCACAGAAGCAGAACATTGACCTTCATATTGGAGTCTATATGATTCTTGGTGGGACTATCGGGACCATAGTTGGAACATTAATAGCTTTCAATCTCGCAACAATTACACTCCTTCTGGTCATCATTTTCTTTTTTGTTTCAGTAATATCGGTAATCACAATGAATTTTCATAATTTGTTTCCAAAGTTATCAGAAAAACTCTCTCCATCGTCTCAAAATCTGGTTTCAGGTACACTTGCTCTCAATACACTTACAGGAATGCGAGGAGGGAGTGAGGGATCTTTGTTCGTACCTTTTCAGAGACTCCTTAATATTGAAATGCACAAAGCGATCGCAACTGCTCTGTTTGCAGCAGTGTTCACCTCTCTTGTTGGGGTCATTCTCTACTGGGGTTATGGACATCTACTATTACTGCCCGGTTCAGTTGTGCTTTTGGGGTCAGCTATTGGCTCTCGGATAGGAAGTCACTTCTCTCTTGAAACAAATTCAAAATGGCTAGAAATTGGTCTAACTATTGTTATTCTTGTACTTGCAGGAATTCCATTACTAAATGCAATCAATTAATCACTGAAAAATGTCAACTACTTCCTTTCAGAAGGAGAGGTGGTGCAGAGGGTGAGATTTGATATGGGATTAGGACGTTAGTGATTATTTGATGACAAATCACAACTATTCACACATTTGCAAAGAATGTGGCGGATATTGTTGCACAACAGGAGGACCTCTTGCGACAAAGTTGGAAGTAGACTGTATAATTAAGGCTGGATATCCGAATATGTTCATTGAAATTACGGAAAATTGTTTTCTCACTGATTTTGGAGCGGACTTGGTCTGTCCTTACCTCAAAGATTCCGCTTGTGAAATCTATCCAGTACGTCCCTTACTTTGTAGGAAATATCCGATTTTCTCAACAGATGGGGAAGAACATTATTTGGTCCATTGTCCATTGACTCAACACCTTTCAAAGGATGATCTTACTAAATGTATTGAAGCTGCACTAGAAGTCCCTGGAGACCTATTTACATGTGCCCAGAGATTTATGGCTCCTTTCAGCTCACGAATTAATGAACGAATGCACAAATTCAAGATGGAACGAATTGAACTAGAATGAAAAGGATTGTGCGGAGGGCGAGATTTAAAGAAACCCGAATGGATTAAGAGTACCATGCCCGACAATAATCAAATGCACCCCTTTGATCAAGCAGTTGAACTTGTAGCAAAATCACCTAATGCATACCAAGGGCGTATTCCTCAGACCTATGCCAATATAGTGGGCCCGTTTGGTGGTATCATTGTAGCAGTCATTCTGAACGGAATACTGGGTCACAAAGAGCGTCAGGGGGATCCCATTTCACTAACTGTGAACTTCGCTGGACCAATCGCCGATGCTCCATTTGAGCTAGAGGTTCGACTTATGCGTACAAACCGCTCGAATCAACATTGGATTGCTGAGCTTACTCAAGATTCACAAGTAGCTGCAACCGCCACTGTGGTTCTAGCAACCCGGCAAGAAACATGGATGATGCCCGAGGCACGCGCTCCCGCCGCACCGAAACCTGAAGAAGTTGAGTCGTGGTCAGCTCCACCTGGACCTCAATGGATTGGCCGCTATGACTTCAAATTCATACATGGTGAATTCACCTTATCGGACCAACCAGCGAAAGACTCAGAGAGTTTGCTCTGGGTGCGTGACGAGCCGGAGCGGCCGCTTGACTTTCTATCTCTGGCGGCAATAAGCGACGTTTTTTTCCCTCGAGTATTTATTCGGCGTCGGAAACTAGGGGTGTCAGCCACAGTATCAATTACAACTCATTTTCATGCTGACACTTCTAGCCTTGCGCGTCAGGCAAGTCGCCCGATTTTGGCTGCTGCTCGAGGCCAACGCTTCTATCGTGGTTATTTTAATCAGGTGGCTGAGCTATGGAGTGATGAAGGGGAACTACTGGCATCCAGTATTCAAATGGTCTATTTCAAAGATTGAATGATCATTCATCGTTCAGCATCATATTTTGTATCGGTTCTGCTTTGTTTTTTGTAACTAAGCATAACACTGACAGATTGCATAGGAAGAATTAGTGCTGATGGCGAGATTTGATATGGTCTAGAGTGCAAGTTAGAATAGGGAGGTCTGATTCTTGGAAAGGACCAATGCATGCTCTTTGTTAAGAGGTGTCATTATCATTGTGGTCATACTCTTTCTCTTGGGGGCGATACTCGTGACCAATATGCATCCACAATGGATGCAATTGACTAAACTTGGATTGGGGATTCTCTTACTATCTACTGGGATAGTTTGGTTGATTGTTTGTAGGTAAAAATCTTACAGAATGTAGAGAATTCCTCGGAAAAAATGGTGCGGAGGGCGAGATTTGAATTTGCGCTCCGAATCGTAGAGATATTCGGAGTCTCGCGAACTCCTACGAGACTAGGCCCTCAACCTAGCGCCTTTAACCTGGCTTGGCAACCTCCGCATGTAAGAGTTCATCTCAAGAGGGCAATTCCCTTTCCTTCTAGTACTGGTGATAAGGATTTCTGTTGAATCTTTAGCAGATCTCAGCTTTGCTAGTTTGATGAAGTGATAGTCAGATTCATCAATGCATTAACTAGGTCATATACTGTTGGGAGTGTGTGGATTTGCTGGAATATATCCTTGGGACATCCTTGACAGGTTTGAGAGGGATGCTCAGCAAGAACTGTATAGACCATTCAACAATCAGATCACTGGGTTGATGAAGAAACGGTACATCGCCCTGAGGGTGGTCCAGACCATCAAGAGAGTCCATCGTGAGCTGGATGAGAAGCGGGGTTTATGAGAAGTATCCCCGTTAAGTAGTGAATTCATTTATGTATGTAGAAATCAATACTTGAGAGTGGGAGGGTACTAGATTGCTTGTAGCACCTCCAAACTATTTCCCTTGGGCAACAATATGGATTGCTGTCTTCTTTGTCATCTATCTATATAGATGGAAACTTGCCTCATGGCGAAAAAGATGTATCATATCTCTGGCATTCCTATTCGTATCCACGGCGCTTCTTACACCATTTCATTATTGGGGAACTTACCATCTGAATGGAATATGGAATGGTGGTCTGTTCCATTCTGGATTTGGCTACTGGGAAGACACTGTGCTTCTTCCACCTGAAACAACATACAAGTCGGAAACACTATCGAATCGGTATACCTTAGATCCTATTCTCTTGGAAATCTCGTCAGATGAAGTGGTTGTATTCTATCTTTTAGATGAAAATTTCCCTGAAATACGACACGCGGAACATAATTCTTCAGAATTGGGTTCATGGCTCGCAAGTGGCACATTCATATTACCCTATTACTATTCTGAGCCCAATATTGTTGCGAATTGGACAATGAATGTGTTCAACCCGAGCTTGAATACGACAGCTGATGTTTCTCTTTTCATTTATGGCGGGGAGGATTTTGGAACTGGCTCGGTATATTATTGTATTCAGTATCATGAACCGACTAGAGGAATAGTCAGTTTATGGTTGACTGCATTGATTGCTACTCCGATTGCATACTACTATTATCGAAGAAGATGCACTTGATTGCTCAAAAAGGAACTATTCTCATTTCACTGTACTTCACCACGGAGGCCACATGACACTTCGGACAGACCACAACCATCTCACCAGCGGTGAGGTCCCGTTTGCCTGCTCTGCGGAAGGTCCTCCATTAGGCATCGCTCTTCAGTTCGATCGTGGCCTACAACGTGTACACCGAGAGTATGTAATCAAGGAGCATTGAAAAGCACCTAATAGTTTCAATAATACAAGTTTGGAGTTGTGTTCTAAACAGGTGGGTTCAATATGGCAGCCGGGGACTTGTTGAAAGCAATCATCATTTTGATAGATGTGTTTGCTCTCTTTGGAGCTTTAGCTTTTGGGGTTGCAGTATCAACACATCTCGCACCTTACTCAGTATACACTGTTAATACTGAATACTATATCTCCATGTTTTTGTTATGCATAGGTGTGCTTATCGTGTCACCAATCATTTGGAAACGGATATCCAAATTACACGATTCTGATTAGGTCAGAATAACCTGCCCATGAACCCCACTCATCACATGCGGTTGCCCAGACGCAATCTCAGACTCTTCCCTGAGTAGTATCCTCCTGAACCGTGACCCCTATCTGTTCTCTTAATGAACTACATCATTTAGTAGACCCAGCCAGCCATTCAAATAGACCTGGCTTTCTAGCCCGAATGTGGGGCTTTTTTGATTTCTTATCATTTTTCATTTGTTTTCACCTTTTACCTTAGAAATTTGTTTTGAATTTGTTTAAAACTATAGAAACCTGCACAAGAATGATTAGCTCATATCAGAGTCTTTCAACAGATTTATTGTGAGAATCTCACACGGCATTGATTCATTGACGATTTTTGAAACAATATTCTCACAAAATCCATTCATAAGGAAGCTAAATGATGATGATACTGTGGTGGGTTTGTCCAATAAGCCTTCAAGGATACGAAGTTTGCTGCTATTTTGCACTCTGCTGGTTGTTTCGCCATTCTATGTGAACCAATACTACAACACAAGTCCCACCGCTGACTTTTCAATTAGCGTTGAAACTTCTTCGGTTGATATTGAATATACTCAGGAAATCCATGATTACTCCTCTATCCTGACTGAAAATCCAATTTCAAACCAAGAATTCTTCTGGGGGTGGCAAGGGAATCTCAGTTTCGAGTACTGGAACGAAACACTCGACCAAGGAATCGAGAACGCCACTGTGCAATACTGGTGGGCCTACACGACTGGATTTGCATATGAAATTGGTAACGGAACGTATGCAATACCGATTGATACTGGTCAAGTCTTCCCCGGAGGTCCGTATCCTCTGACCATTTATGCTTCAAAACCAGGCAACGAACCGGTCAATGAATTGGTCTATATTACCGTTCATCCAGTGCCTACAGAAGTTCTAGTCTATACTCCCGCACAAAACCAAGATGCAGGTCCTCAGGATCTCATGGTTCCCTATGGTGACTCGATAAACATCTCCCTATTCTATAATGACACAGACTATTCTGATGGATATGTTGGGGGGATTGTTGGTGCACAATCGATCTGTCGCATATGGGGACCAACCTTACCAGTATCCGATTATTCTGCCACTGACCTTGGAGATGGAAATTATAGTAT
>JBHLOX010000177.1:0-4939 GCA_048940045.1 Promethearchaeota archaeon | reverse complement strand
GATGGTCAGGGTCTCCTTCTAGTCGAATTATCTTTCCATCTTCAATATGAACTATGTAAGCACAAATGTCAGGACAATTCAACGCACAGGCTGAATGATGCTTCTCAACAACCATTGAAAGAATCAACTGATTTCTATGACATTAACATTTCTGAAATCAGGTGAGAGATATAAGGCACAATCCACTTCATTTGGTCTGGTGAGGTTTATGACTGACAATATTGGTTCGCGCTTAAAGGTCGTATCTGTCTTCATCTTCCTAGGCTTCCTAATGACATTAGGAATGGTTGCTACAATATTCCTCAACCCAGGAGGAGGAGATCTGTACGAGATTCGACCAATTGCCAGTGTGATTGCCGATCTTCTGGCTGCAACTTCTATGGACATCAACATCAAACTGCTCAGTCTGGTGTTTGACAACTTCTTCATGATTGGCTATCTTAGCATATTCTATGGTCTATTTCTCTTGACACGAGAGAGAGAGAAACTCATCGCGAAAGTAGCATTTTCGCTTGGAAGTCTGACATTCATATCAGATCTAGTTGAGAACGCTTTTCAGATAGCCATACTGAACGGTGTCCCAAATGGTTGGGTACCTGCTGACAATGTCTTCTCTTCACTATGGGTGGTCATGTACATCAAGGACATATCCAGTTACATGGCTGGTTTCACCTTCATAGTGTTGCTAATGTTATCCTTGAGTGATCCACCAGAAGCCAGGTTATCAAAGATGGTATTTGTGATTCTACTAGGATTCTATGTGTGCTTGGGACTAGCAGCCATAATTGAGCCACCATTCCTTGTGTTTAGGAATTTGAGCTTCATGATTGACTTGATAATCGCAGCAATACTGTTTCGTCAATTGGGTGGCAGGTTCGGATAATACTATAGTTGAGGTGAGATCGCGGTGTCCGAACGTCCAAGCGAAAGGTACTACCGCGATACCGCCAGATTCTATGAACCATTCGCAACCAGGCCTGATGAGCCATTTTATAGGGAGATGGCAAAGAGGTATGGTTCACCCATTCTAGAATTAGCCTGTGGAACTGGAAGAATTTCTCTAATGCTAGCTGAAAAAGGTCATGAGATTGTGGGGGTTGAGCTTTCACCTGAGATGAGAGAGATTGCACAGGAGAAACTGCAGAAACTGTCTGAAGATGTTCGATCACGAGTGACGTTCCACAAAGGGGACATTACGGATTTCAATTTGGACCAGACGTTTCCATTGATAATCATTCCATCATCGTTCAAGTTCCTTCTGACAATTGATGACCAGATAGCATGCCTGAGATGCGTACGAAGCCATCTGCAGGATGATGGTGTTTTCATCCTCGACTTGTATCCTGGTGAGGCGTTTGAGGAAGATGGGGCATTCACCACTGCACCAATAGAAATCGATGGTGCCATGGTCACTAAGTCCTATAGGTACTCAAATGACCTGAACACTCAGCTGCGTCATTGGGATGTCGTCGTAGAGGTTAAGAAACCTGATGGTACAGTCGAGAGGATTGAAACTCAATCAATAACTTCACTCTTTTTCCCTAGAGAGATTGATCTTTTACTAGAGCTCGCAGGTTTTCAGGTACTTGAAGAATATGGAAATTGGGATTTCAGTTCATACAATACGAACACTTTCAGAAGAATCTTAGTCCTAAGAGCTCTCGCAGAGTGATTCTTATTCACGACTTTGGCATCTTTATGAATAATATTGCTAATGCAACATTGATTCCAAAGGTTATACTATACAGCACCAACGGCATCAACTGATCAAATAAGACATACCAGCAGCCCGCTATCCCAAAGGAGAAAATACAAGCAAAAGTAGCGATGATAAGAGCGACAAGGATACCATTCCTCTCTATCTGCATAACATACCTCGTGACAAGCAACTGGATGAATCCGAGTCCATAGAGAATTCCTGTGACTACCAACCAGACAACATCAGGACTTGGTGCTCCGAAAAACAATGTTCCTCCAAGAATGAGTATTGCAGAAGTCACTTGAAGCATCAAAGCATAGCCTAGGTTCGATCTTAGCTCAATCGATGGTCTAGTCTGCTCAGTCATTGATGGTCAGCCTCGTCAAAGGAATATCTCAGGCTCTCTTTAACATTGCCACTAGCGCGGTTTTCCTAACTCATCCTTCATTCATTAACTCCAAGACTTCGTTGGGATTTTCTGTATCTCATGATAGAGATACTCAAACCAGTCCCAGACCTGGTTTCGCTTCAGCGCCCTTCTTCTAGCCATTACCCGAGGTTCATTTGCTTCCCAGACCATTATGATGGGAGTGGATAGCATATCCGCCACCAGATTGATGTCTATTAACTTTCGTCTGACGAGAACACCAATGCCCTCAAAGAATGCCATTACCGAGTTCATTCGCGTATCTTTCCAAGTTGGTACTTCGGACACCCAACTCTCAGGCAAATTGTCCGGGTCGATGTTATCGAAGTAATCGAAAGTATAATCCATATTCTCTAGGAATTCTTGACTACTAAACTGGGAATATAGTTGGACAACGAGTTGTGCTTGACGGTTTTTTACTTGGTCTCGAAGTTGTAAGACTGCTAGAGTAACACCCACAAAAACGCTTATGGAGGCGATGATGATTGAGAAGCTTGCTAAATCAATAATCTGCATGTACTCACCTCACTCAGGAACTTATGCATGATTAAGGATACACATTATGAGAACTAGGTTATCAAACTAGCTATACTCTAGAAGCTCACTCAATGTTTATCGTTAGAGTTATATCCATAGACCGTGGTGATGCTGTAACCTACTTACTGAAGGCGGGAAAAGAACTCAACGAAAGAAACGACAGAACAAATGTTTCAAAGGTCGCCTATGCGAAGTACTCGAGAATAGAGTGTTTCACATCTTATGCAGACTTTCCTGTCCAGTTCAGAGTAGGTTGCAATCAATATCTAAAGGAGTGTGACTAAGCTGAGAAAATATCCAACCAAAGATCCAGTGCTTGTAACATGCGGACTTCCATATGCAAGCGGCCAGATGCACATTGGTCACCTCAGGACCTATGTGCCAGCCGATGTGTTTGTCAGACTCCTGAAGAAGATGCAAGTTGATGTCACATTCGTCTGCGGATCAGACACTCACGGTACTCCGATACTCACCATCTCTGAAGCTGAGGGTATTTCGCCAAAGGAGCTCTACACGAGATATCACAATCACTACCTAGAAACATTTCCAAAGTTGAACATCCATTTCGACAACTATGGAACCACTGATGACAAGGAAAACATTGATAGAACGATTCAGATTGTGAAAGAGTGGCAAAAGAACGATTACATCTACTCAAAGGAGCTTGAAACTCCTTACTGCGACAACTGTAAAAGGTCGTTACCTGACAGGTTCGTGCGTGGAACTTGTCCCTACTGTGGTGCAGATGCCCGTGGGGATGAATGTGACCAGGGATGTGGTAGATACCTTGAGCCAGGAGAGATCCTGAATCCACGCTGTGCAATATGTGGTTCACCAACAAGGCCAGTGAAGAGAAATCACTATTACTTCAAACTTAGTGAGTTTGAGGGCTTTCTGAAGGACTATCTTACAAATGTCGATGGTACAAAGAATGCACGTAACTTTGCGTTGGGCTGGGTGAAGGAGGGTCTCAAGGACTGGTGCATCACTCGTGACTTGGAGTGGGGCATTCCGTATCCAGGTGATGAGGACTTGACGATTTACGTCTGGGTCGATGCCCCCATCCACTACATGAGCAGCACTGAGCAGTGGGCGAAGAAGATTAAGAAGCCCAAGGAATGGGAGAAGTATTGGAAACCAGGTGATGGAAGGCTTGTGCATTACATTGGTCTGGACATAGTCCACCATCACTGTATCTTCTGGCCATCCATGCTAAAGGCTAGCGGATACAATCTTCCATACGCAGTAGTCGCCTCAGGCATGGTGAAGATTGAAGGCCATAATTTCAGTAGAAGCAGAGGCTATGTAGTGTGGATTCTCGACGACTATCTGGACAGAGGTCTCGACCCTGACTATCTTCGATACTACATTGCCGCATATACATCACAGACAAAGGACCTTGACTTCAACTGGGACACTTATGCTGAGAAAGTGAACAACGAGCTTGTTGCCACTTTGGGCAACTTCCTCTATAGAGGAATTCACTTCTCACACAAGCACTTCGGTGAAGTGCCTGAAGGAGAGTTTGATCCTAATCTGAAGAAAGAGGTTGAGAAAGCAATCGAAACTATCATTGATGCAGTGAACGAATATGAACTGAAGAAAGTGGCTGATGAGGTTCTTAGACTAGCCTCTGTAGGTAATGAGTACTTCCAGTCACAGCAACCTTGGAAACTAGTCAAGGAAGACAAGAAGAAGACAGGTGAGGTCCTCTTTAATGCGCTTAGTCTAGCAAAGGCTCTTGCAATCTTCATTGAGCCATTCCTTCCTTCAGCTGCTGAAGAAATCTGGGCTCAACTTGGTATTGAGACTGCTACGGTTCACGAATCATTATTGGAGGATGCACTCACCCCTCCCAAGGTGGGCACCAAGCTGGTCAAACCAGCCCCAGTTATTTCCAAGATCGATGAAAAACTCCTAGCAGAACTCAAAAAGATAATCAGTGATCGAGTGGCTGTTGCAACAGCAGCACAATCAGGTGAGGTTGAACTGAAATTGGCACCAGTAAAAGACGAAATATCATTTGATGAATTCCAGAAAGTTGACCTTCGAGCAGGGAAGATTCTGAAGTGTGAGAAGGTGAAGGGCAAGGACCGGCTCCTCAAAATCGAGGTGGATATCGGAACCGAGAAGCGTACCATGGTGACTGGTCTTGGTCATCTCTACAAGTCCGAGGAACTAGAGGGTCTCACGGCTCTCTTCCTCGTCAATCTCGAGCCAAAGAAGATAGGCGGCATAGAGAGTCATGGTATGATCCTTGCTGTTGAGAGAGCTGA
>JBHLOX010000040.1:6814-20149 GCA_048940045.1 Promethearchaeota archaeon | reverse complement strand
TAGCGTTAGAGTTATAACACAATCATCAGCCGTGCCATCAGCAGGTGGAGAACCCGACTTGAGCCTTCTTTGAGTTGTGTTCAACCCTTTAAATCGCAACGACAGTATGGTGCGTAGCAATGCCAAAACAGATCTATGATGCCGATAGGTTCCTCGAGATGAGTGAGGATGCAGAGGAATGCCGTGTCAAGAGAGGTAAGAATCAGGTCAAGCTAAAGCTCCGTACTCGTAGTTACCTTTATACACTAATTGTTGAGCCTCAGAAGGCAGAAGAGCTCCTCCAACAAGTCAAATGCCAAGTGGTTGAAGCACGACCTGGTGGTGAAGAGGCCTAAATCTCAATAGACTCGTTTATTTCTGCAACGTGGGCCTTACGCTTTCGTTTCTCAAGTCTCTCAGCTAATGCATCACAGGATTCTGATTCCCCATGGACAGTATAGAACTCAGGCTCTCCTGGGATCTTAAGTAGCATGTCTAACATCCCCTTCGAGTCAGAATGTGATGAGAGATGATGCTGGAGAACATCAGCAGTCACTTCAAACAAACGACCATTCACAGTGGCTTTACGTGTGGCAAGCAATTCAGCCCCAGGAGTGCCTGGAATCTGATAACTCACTAGGACAATAGAGTTCTTTGGATCATCATGAAGCATCTTGAAGTATAGATGTGATGCACCACCCTTGAGCATACCTGCAGGAGAGATTATCACACCACCCTTCTTCACTGCATTTGTACGGTCTCTATTGTCATGAATGATGTGGGTTCGTCCCACAGCACGTTGGAAGGCTTGTGGGCTTTGGAGGTATTCAGGGTGCTTGACAAGAACTTCATTGACTGCTCGAGCCATTCCATCCAAATAAATAGGATACTTCTGCGGGAGACCATTTTTCTCAAGAATACACATAATCTCCTGACTTCTACCCACAGCAAACGCCGGAATCAGGACAGTACCGCCCCGTTCCAGAGTTTCAATCACAGAGTCCATCAAAGCAACTTCGATCTCTTCTCGCTTTGGATTGGTTCTCCGTGCATAGGTACTCTCTGTTACAACAATATCATGTTTTGGTAGGTTCTTTCTTGCACCCGGGTTGAGTTGGGACTCTGTTGCATTGAAGTCACCAGTGAATAAAATCCTCTTCCCATTCACCCGGACTGAGATCATAGAACTTCCAGGGATGTGCCCTGCATTGAAGAGGGTCATTTCAAAGTGATGTCCAAGAGGAACTGTTTCCTCATATGCAGTTGTTTGGCACTGTCGCTTTACAAGAGTAATATCCTTACGTGCGTAGGGCAAAGGACCCCTTGAAATCTTGTACATGTCACGGAGTAATAGTGTGCTCAAATCACGAGTTGCAGGTGTACAAAATAGTGATGCCTCACTCTGTGCTAGGATTCTTGGAATACCACCGGAATGGTCCAGATGGGCATGTGTCAGTGCAACTCCTTGTAGATCGTCTGTCGGAATCATGTCTGGAAATGATGGAGGTTCTGTAAATCTTACGCCATAATCGACTAAGACACTCTCATCGTTCTGCTCTACAAAGAATCCAGACCGACCAATCTCACGACAAGAGCCTAGGAATGTTAGTTGTGACATGAGTTGTTACTTCCCAGTTCCGAGCCAGCATGACCTAAAGAAAAAGGTTTGGCATAAGGCGTCATAGTGCCGTTTTAACAAACCGTGAGATTGTGCAATTAATCCAGTTTAACAGTGAAACGAAATCTATATCAGATAGGGACCGCTTCTGTCCTGTGAACGGCCACAGTAGTAGGCGGAGAGACTTCGGGTGACGGAGGAAGACACTGGCAAGAAGTCCAGCAGCAAAAAAGCCGAAAAGGAGGCGCTGCAGGACAGCGACAGCATGGAATGCATCTTAGTGGGCAACAAGAATGTGATGTCCTACGTTCTGGCCTGTGTGACTTTGTTTAACAAGGGTGCAGAGGAAGTTGTCATTAAGGCAAGAGGTAGGCTAATCAGCCGAGCCGTGGATGTTGCTGAAATTACTCGTCACAGGTTTATATCCGACCTCACGGTGAAGAGCATAGAAATCGGTACTACCACAGTTCAGACAGACAAGGGTAGCGACCTCAACGTATCAACAATCGACATTACGTTGACAAAGTAGTTGGACTATCTGTTGATTCTCGCCCGAAGCCCAGTCTTCTCTGAGCCTTCGAGATTGGCGAGGATTAACAAATGCGACTACCAGTATGTAACTTCGATCTTGAATCGGATATGTTGTGTACAAGTTGTCAGGCTAAACTTGACCGTGGAGAGATCACAGATTTTGACATCGAATTCAGTAAATACTTGCTAGAGAAGGTAAAAGAGCATCCAAACTTGGACGGACTCTCTCTCCAAAGGGCCACTCGAATTGAGGGGCGTCTTATCCTCGTTGTGAAGAAGAAAGGAAAGGAACTACTTCTCGGTGAAGAGGCTATTATCAACGAACTATCCGAGAGATTTGGAGAAATAATGATTGTCGAAGGGCCAGTCAAACTACGGCGTGTGGTTAGAAAGTTCATAGCGCCTGCAAACGAGGTGGGTGTAAACAGTCTGTATCTCCCAGATGGGTCAAAAGAGAGTATTGTAATGCTTCGTGGGGAAGACCGCGATAGAATCAAGTATGACACTGATGAACTCAGGGCAATTGTGTCTGCCATAATGGGAGAGTCAGTTCTCTTTGAATATCAAGGTGATAGAATAAAACCAGACAAAGAAGATGAAACTCCTGATGAATTTGATCAAAAAATGGAGGAATTGAGACATCGAAGGTCTAGGACACGCTAGACCCTGTTTATTGGATGGTTCTTCATAATCTCGCGCATGACTACAGTAGCATAAGATCCTTTTCTGAGTGAGAACGACACAAGCAGACCCTCATCAACACATGATGCATCAAAATCTGGTAGGTCAATAGATGCAAGGTGTAGACCGCCTGGGGAGTCAAGCGACTTCATACTCGGATTTCTGAAGTCACTTAAACGGACATCTTCGTCACTCAGTGTTTGCTTGACAAGCTCGGATTGTTTTACCGAGGGAAGTTTCGTTGAGTACCCTGGGATTGGTAGAGCAAGTCCGTACTTGCCAGACTTTACCTGACATTGACGTTCTTCAAGAGTGGATTCTGTGACATAGACCCATGTGTCACGACCAGAGTGAGTTTCATCAAGTTTGATGAGGAAATCACCCACTTCTGGAGTTACTATTGACATACCCAATTTAACACGCATACTGAGTAGATGGTTGAATAGGTATGACTGGTACGCATGTACTTGTAAAGTCAGAATTCTTGGAGGAATCTTTGATACAGCTCTTTGAAAGTCAGCAGGATGTTTCATGAGCTCTCTCATCACAGTCTTTTCATAGCCCATGTCCTCAGGAAGAGTTTCAATCATCCTCTCTGTTGGAGTGAGATTTTCTGCAATCTCGAGTCTGACATTGGTTAACTCTTCAGACTCATAGTCACTGGTGGTCGAGAGCATGATACGAACAGCATCTTCAAAATCCCGCTTAATGAGAGCCTTTCCGACAAGGTGTGTGTTGGGCCGTACCAGACCGAATCTCTGCACTCCAAAATAATTCAACAAAGGTATTTCACGAAGTTGACTTATCATGTCAAGGGCTGATTCGCACTCGGGTATGATATCTCTAAGGAGAATAGTAAACCGATTGCCCCAGAGATCACCAATCTGAACAGGATGACGTGTGTAGTGAATATCACGAATGTTGATTCTGGAAAGTTCCAAGGTGCAGAGTAGTTCGACTGCCTTGGAAGGAACACTCATGGATTGGACAGTGATTGCACGTTTGTCCTTGAGTCCTGCATAGGAAACATAGTTTCTAGAAACTTTGAGGGATGCAGCCAAGATATTTGCGACATCCATTGTAGAGAGACCCATCTTCTGGAGTGTGAATGTAGCAAACCTATCGGGATTCCCCTCACTGATAGACGGAACCTCTTCAGACCATTTTTGTACGTTGAGGAGTGTTCGATCTGCTGAAATTTCCTCCACAACAAAGTCTTCGAAACGTGTTTTTAGCTTCCCACCAAATCCTGGAAAGTTCGTAGAATAGAGCTCCATCCCCAATGCTTTCTCAAGAGGATGGGTATCAATCATCGTCTTCACTCTACAGCAATTTGAGGTCCCCAGTCACTTCATCAATGATTTCGGCCTTAGCAGGCCCAATACCAAGAACAGTGATTGTACCAGGAGGTAGTTCAGTCATCCCGGCATCCCGAATCAGTGCATGGGGTAGGCTATGACCTACTGCAAGACGTTTCAATTCAAGTAGCTCTTCCTCGGAGCTTACTTTGACTGCTACCTTCTTCTGACCCTCACGCAACCATGCCTTCCAGATGTCTTGTTTGAGCACCCTTGCCTGTTCTGCGGATGATACAGACCCATGAGCAACTTGGACTGCAATTTTGCCTCTGCTCATGCCTAGATCTGTTCGTACAGCCATGACTTGTTTGTATGTGAATGTTCTTTCAGCCAAAGGAGCTACCTCCCCAGTGACTTGGGCTCGCAGGTTCATCTGAGGAGAGAGTTAAAAACGTGCCCAAAGCTCATCTAGCAGGGGTCTTTCCATGAACTACGACGCTATCATTGTTGGTGCAGGACCTGCAGGTCTGATTTCAGCCGCAAAGATAGCAGAAGAGGGGCATGATGTACTCGTGTTAGAGGAGCACAGAAAGATAGGAGAACCTGATCATTGTGCAGGTCTGTTGAGTTCTTCCGGACTAGAATTACTCAAGCTCAGGCCTCCAGATGATGTGGTTCAGAACGCAGTTTCAGGGGCACGAATCCATTCTCCATTTGGGCATTCAATTTTTATTGAGAGGGGACGACGAGAGGCATTTGTAGTTGATCGGAGAAGATTCGACTCTTGGCTTGGGGAGTGTGCGAGAAACAAAGGAGCCACCATTGTTACCAATAGCAAAGTATTGGAAATCAAAAGCTCAATGACGGGGACAAAATCAATCAGGACAACCGCAGAGCAATACGAAACAAAATCCATTGTAATTGCAGAAGGATCTCGGTCGGTTCTATCAAGGAGTGTAGGATTTCCATTTGTGTCTAAACGTTGCAGATTCCCTGCCTACCAATATGAGATTAAGGGCGTAGATATTGAGGAAGACTTAGTTGAGATGTTCTATGGGCGCCAACTTGCTCCAGGATTCTTTGCCTGGATCATTCCTCTTGGAGATGGTAAGGCAAGAGTTGGCTTAGCTTCTAGGAGTAAATCGAAAATCAGGCTTGATTCAGCCCTACGCCATCATCCAATAATAGCTAAACGCCTTAAGAGCATGGAGAGAGTTCGTGGTATCGGGGGGACTGTCTTGGTAGGACAGCCTGTGCCTAAGATATCTAAAGAGGGCATGGTCATTGTTGGAGATACTGCGGGGATGGTAAAAGCCACCACGGGTGGCGGCGTAATCATTGGAGGTCTGACAGCCAGAATAGCAGGAGAGTCGATCAGTGGAGCACTTCAGGAGGGTGATGTGTCTCGGAAGAAACTTTCACGATATGAAAGACAATGCAAGTCCTTGTATTATCGAGAACTCCAGACCATGTACTTAGCCCAAAAAGCCCTCACATCCCTGACTGACAAGGGTCTTGATTCTGTTGTACGGGATGCTCAAGACATGGGGCTGCTTGATATCGTCCGCAGGGAAGGGGATATGGACCTTCAGGGAAGAGTGATTCGCAAGCTCATCTCAAATCCACGCGCACTCCTACTGGGTCTGAGGGCAGTAAGATACATCAATCCGTTCCTCTAGCTTTATGAACCAAAGTAATCAAAGACTGGAGGAGGTCAAGACACATGACTGCACCTATCCAGAGCAACGTTTTGGACACAGTAGTCAGTATGCTTGACAAGCACACAATCTGTGATAGGTGCCTAGGTCGTCAGTTTGCTTGGTTAAGTACCCAAACATCGAACAGTGAGAGAGGCCGCTCATTGAAACTATCTCTTTCCATGATAGCTGATGATGAGTTAAAATCTGGTGACAAAAAACATGGAAAGAGCCTGATTGGCCTCCTAGCTGGTCATGGAATGTTTGAACCAGCACAATCTATTGCAGAAAAGAACGTGATAGAGTATGAAACAGGAGGTGCTTGTCACCTTTGTTCAATCGAAGGGAAGTCAGTCTTTGATAGAATCAAGGATGTTTCAGAAAAGGCTGCGGCCCTAGTCACGGATATTGAGTTTGACAATTTTCTGGTCGGAACAATCTCAATCCCCAAGCTTGATGACAGACAAGATGAAATCAGATCACAATACGCACTTCTTCACGCTGAAGCACTCAAATCAGATTTTAGTAGGGAACTTGGAAAGGAACTCTATGAAGTTCTAAAGAAAAATGTAGAGTTTGAGAAACCCCACCTAGTCTTTCTCTATGACATGGTCAGGGACGAGGTTCGATTACAAATCAATCCAGTCTTCATCTATGGGAGGTATCAAAAGCTGAAACGTGGTATTCCACAGAGCAGGTGGGACTGTAAGGAGTGCAAGGGAAAAGGTTGTGAGGAGTGTAATGGAACAGGACGACGCTATCCTGACTCTATTTCAGAGTATGTTGGAGATGTTACACAGAGGTTGTTGAAAGGAACGCGGTTCAAGTTCCATGCTGCAGGGCGAGAGGATGTAGATGTTCTCATGCTTGGAGAGGGTAGACCATTCGTTGTGGAGGTTTCAGAACCAAGGGTCAGGAGGCCCAATCTACAATTGTTGATGAAGAAGATCAACAAGGAGGCAAAGAAACGAATCAAAGTTCATGACCTCAAAATGACCACTAGAGAGCACTCGCAGAAGCTAAAAGAAGACGCATCGACGAATATCAAGGAGTATCTAGCAATAGTCCAGGTTGATGGTCCCATAAGAAATGAAGATCTCAGAAGAGTAGAAACCGAGCTCTCTGGCAGCGAGATAGAACAACGAACACCAAATCGGGTTTCACATAGAAGGAGCGACCTTGTACGTAGGAAGCTTATTCATGAGGTTCGACTAAAGAAGTTGAGAGAAGATAGCCTTGAGGCATTCTTCAAGGTTCAGGGCGGCACTTATGTGAAGGAGCTTGTTTCTGGAGATGATGGTCGTACAGATCCATCGCTTGCAAGTAAGCTTGGAGTTGGATGTATCTGTAAGAAACTAGATGTGACAGCAATCTATAGCGGCAGTTACCCATAGCTGTTGCGAAATCCTTAAGTGGTGACCCAAGAGGTCTTGCTGGAACTCGGGTGCAGATTCTACTGAATTCGTGCATTTCGAGATTTAAACCAATGCATGTGATGCCTTATGGTCAAGAAGAGTCATGGCTACAGAGCACGAACTCGCAGCTTGATGAGCAAGAGAGTACGCCAACGTGGACTCAGCTCTCCAAGTAGGGTTTTGATTGATTATGAAGTAGGTCAGCGTGTAGACATAGTGATCGATTCTAGTTTCCACAAGGGAATGCCTCACCGAAGGTATCATGGTAAAACTGGTGTAGTGACGGGCTTGAGAGGGCGAGCGATTATGGTCGATGTTGGTCTTGGAAAAGCCACAAAGACTCTCATAGTAAGACGCGAGCATCTCCAACCTAGTAGAGGTTGAGTGGTAATATGCCTAAGGAGATAATCAGTGAGGAGGAAGTAACCCTCCCACAGGTCAAGAAGCTTCTTGCTCAAAGGTCAAAGGAAGGAGAGCTGTCATTTCAGCAGTCCATCACACTTGAGCATGCCAACACTTTCTCAAGAATGGCTCCTGCAGCGTCTGTCAAGCTTGTTGAGCGCCTACTCAAAAAATATGAGGTTTCTCGAGCACAAGCAGTTCAAATTGTAAATATTGCTCCAGTTACAATTGAGGAGCTAAGGAGTATTCTGGATGCAAAATCCACAAATCTCACAGATGAGCAGATGATAGAGATTGTGGACCTAGTCATCAAGAACAGGTCCTAGCGTATACGTTCAGTATTTGAATGGCGCATGGCGTTTCTGAGTCCGATTAGTTTTTATCCAAACAGAACCATGACTATCTCAATGTGCCCTGATAACGATAGGAGTGTAAATAGATGGAAGGACAGCAAAACAGGATGTTTGAGACGCATGCGTATATCCTGTCAGTTGTTCCTCCAAAAGAGTTCCTTAGGGACTCCCGTCCTCGGGGAGACACAATAGCTCAGGGCATAGGAGAAACTCATTTTACGCTCTTGGAGATGGTCCCTCAAAGAGGTGTAAAACCACATCCACAGGAACGTGTGTCTATTCAACGAAATTCGACCAGTAAGATAGACCATGTCAAAAGAAGGATATTCTATGAGGATCTTGTACCTGAGAGTGTTGCGGAGCTTGCTCTTGTGATTGAGATTATTGTGACGAAACATGAACACAAGTTTGTTCAGTTCTTCAACGAGGCAAGCCCCATTACGACTAGAATGCACTCGCTTCAACTTCTTCCAGGGATAGGACAGACACTCATGTGGGCTATATTGGAGGAACGAAAAAAAGAGCCTTTCAAGAGCTTCGAGGATATTGCGGCACGTACAAAATTGCAGAATCCCAAGAAGGTCATCACAGCTCGAATAGTTGACGAACTCAAAGAGGATGTCAAAAGGTGGCTATTTGTGAGGCCTCCGAAGCGTGATGACGACGAACGGAATCATAGGGACCGTCCACCAAGGCGCTAAATGAGCATAACGCAGGTGAGTTCTCTGTCAGACGACATTCGTAGGCTTCTCAAGAAATACAATGTGAAACCTAGGAAGAAACATGGGCAGAGTTTTTTGAGCAGCCACAGTATAGCCAGAGATATCGTTGATTTGGCCAAGTTGTCTGGACATGATGAAGTCCTAGAGATAGGGGGCGGTCTTGGAGTCTTAACAAGACAAATTGCTGAAAAAGCTGGTCATGTGCATGTAATAGAGATAGATCCGCGTTTGGTGGAAGCTCTTCGTGATGCTTTGAGAGATTTCACCAATGTTAGCATCATTGAGGGGGATGCACTCACCGTAGACTTTCCTAGAGTTAGTAAAGTAATATCCAATCTTCCCTATAGCATATCCTCAGAGATCACATTTCGAATACTCAGAGAACTGGATTTCGAGGAGGCCATCCTAATGTATCAGAAGGAGTTCTCCTCACGACTTGTAGCGAGTCCTGGAACAACAGAATATTCTCGTCTCACCATTAACGTTCAATATTATGCCGAAGTCGAAGAAATCTTGGAGGTCCCTGCTGGGATGTTCTATCCAATCCCAGTAGTGGATTCCACAGTTGTACGAATGGTACCACGAAAAAAGGGTCCATTCGCAAAGGATGACTCTGTGTTTCATTGGATGATTGGTGGTATCTACCCATATCCAAACAAGAATCTAAGAAAGGCACTACGAATCTGGTTCCGAAATCTAGGAGTAGACAAGAACTTGCCGGAGGATGTGTTGAAACGTTTGAATGGAATATTGAGGGGTGATGAGCGCCTTCGATCGATTGGACTGGATGAATTAGTCCGTCTTGCCGATGTCCTCCTAGAGTTGATAGAGAATCGCTCCATTACAGATCCCAGAGTGTGAGAACAATGGATGAAGAGCGGTACGACCTCACTGTCTTTTCCGGTGTGTATCCACCCTCCGAGGACACTTACCTCCTCCTTGACGCAATAGAAATCAAACCAGATGATATGTTTCTAGAGGTTGGATGTGGTGCAGGACTCATCACTCTGGCTGCTGCTAAAAGGGCACGCATCGTGATTGGAATTGACAGATCATTTGAGGCGGTTCGCAATACTCTTGAAAACCTAAGGAGAAATGGTCTTTACAAAAACTATCACGTCATCGAGGCAGACTTGCTTGGAGCTATTGCACCGTCTGTGAGGTTCTCGCTCATTGTATTCA
This sequence comes from Promethearchaeota archaeon, assembly GCA_048940045.1. Classification (GTDB taxonomy): domain Archaea; phylum Asgardarchaeota; class Thorarchaeia; order Thorarchaeales; family Thorarchaeaceae; genus SMTZ1-45. Next base: position 10,271 of record JBHLOX010000040.1, on the reverse strand, counting down.
ATCCGCCATATTTACCACAGGATGATGAGAACACAGATTTAGACCATGCGCTAGTTGGAGGACAGGCAGGGACAGAGCTCACTCAGCGATTTGTCAGACAAGCAATAAGGCATCTGACTTCAGCGGGACGGATGTTTGTGGTTGTTTCAAGCCTTGCAGACATTGACTCAATAAGAAAAACAATGAATGAGTGTGAGCTGTTTGTCGATATGGTGTCAGAGAAACCTCTGTTCTTTGAAAAGATACAAGTATTGAGGGGGGTCCATTAGGAAGGCCAAAAGGAAACTGTTTTATGAAACTCCGAAAGAGGCCGTTAGAAGCGTACCTAGAGTCTCGAGAGGGATCAAGAAATGTCGGAGAAGAAATCGACCAAACAGAAAAAGAAACCAGCTAAGAAAACCGCGGCGAAAAAACCAGCTAAAAAGAAAACAAAGAAAGCTAAAGCCGAAACTGTTGTGGGTGAAAAAAGTCTGGTCTACATCGATTACAGTGCGACCACAAAAGATGATGGTGTGGTTTTTGATACAACAATGGAAGCTGTTGCTAAGGATTCTGGTATTTTTAGAGAGAATGATCGATACGATCCAATGTTAGTAGCGATAGGCTGGAACTGGTTACTTGCAGCTCTTGAGGAGGAGCTTATCGGTATGAAGGTTGGTGATTTCAAGACAGTGGAGGTGCCTCCAGAGAAAGGCGCTGGTCCAAGAGATCCGAAAAAGGTCAAGATGATTGCCAAGACGAAACTCGCAAAGCACAAGACCCGACCAGTCAAAGGAGAGCAAATCACCTTTGGAAATGAGCGAGGTGTTATCACAGCTGTATTTGGTCGACAGGTTCGGGTTGATTTCAACAGTCCACTCGCTGGTCGAACACTCGAATTTGACGTGACACTTAGAAACATAATTACTGACCCACAGGAGAAGATCCGAGCTGTCGTCAAGAGACGAATGCCAGGGGTTCCTGATGATGACTTCAAATTCTCAATAGCAAAGAAGATCATCACAATAGAGATGCCTAAAGAAACACGTTACATTCAGGATGTCCAATATGCGGAGATTGGCATTGCCGCAGATCTTCTCAAGGTATTTGATGATGCAAAAGAAGTCAAACTAGTCGTGACCTTTGACAGACCTAAAGAAAATGTGACTTAAAGAAAGGTGTTTCTCTGCTTCTATGGTCACTGAGAAAACCTTAAAATAGCATAAACAAAACGAGAGTCTGTCACTAGTTCTCTAGAGTTCATCTCCTGTACGGAGTTAATTGACATGGAACATGATATGCAACCCCCGGCCGAATTGAAGACGGGGACAACAACTGTTGGTTTAATTGCCAAAGATTGTGTCGTCCTAGCTAGCGACCAGAGAGCCACAATGGGTTATCTGATTGCTAATAAGACAGCAAAGAAAATCTACAAGATTACAGACCGGATAGGAGCAACAATCGCAGGATCTGTTGCTGATGCACAATCAATAATGGACCTTCTTAGAGCTGAGGCCAAGCTCTTCGAAATCCAGAGAGGCAGACCTATGCGGGTTAAGGCCTTGACACGTCTTCTAAGTAACATTATGTTCCAAGGACGAGGACTCTACATGCTAGGTTCACTTGTAGGAGGCTTCGATGACGAAGGTCCTCAAGTATTCTATACTGACTTTGTTGGTAGTGTCTTACCAGACAAGTTTGTCGCAAATGGTTCAGGCTCACCTGTAGCACTCGGTGTTTTAGAAGCCGGTTACAAGGATGAGCTTTCCAAAAAGAAGGCAATTGAACTGGCAGTACAGTCTATTGCAGCAGCAATAGAGAGAGACGCTGCCACTGGAAATAACATACTCTGTAGTGTTATTGACAAGAGTGGATACCAAGAAGTCGATAAAGAAACTATCATGAAGATCTGGAAAGGGCAGTAGTGACAAGACTTGTTGAACATCAGGCGAGGTAATCTCGCCTAAGTCTGCCCAGTACAAGTGTGCAAGGTCAGACTAAGGCCACATGGGGAATTGATAGGCCAAGGATTGTGATGACTATCCATGCAGCCCAATGAAGAAAACGAATATGTTGACATTCGCGAGGTAATAAAGAAATCATTACCCCGCTCAGCCGCAATCAGCTCAGTGGAGTATGAGGGCCCAGAGGTAGCCATCTATTCGAAAGCACCCAAGATACTACTCGATGATGGTGATAAAATCAAAGCCTTAGCGCGCAAGATGAGAAAACGAATTGTGGTCAGATCCGCTCCTGAGGTCAGGCTCACCCATGAGGAGGCTGAGAAGGCGGTCAGAGAGCTAGTCCCGAAGGAAGCCGAGATCACTTCTATTGACTTTGATATCTCAAGAGGTGAGGTGATTATCGAGGCCCAAAAACCAGGATTAGTGATAGGTCGGAGTGGTACAACTCTCAGAGAAATCACAAGACAGACTTTTTGGAGACCGAATGTGATGCGAACTCCACCTATTGAGAGCAAACTCATCAAACAGATTCGTTACATAATCCAATCAGAAGCCGCTACTCGAAACAAGTCATTTCGCGAGATTGGTAGGAGAATTCACAGACCTACTCTAGTAAACAACGGATGGATAAGACTAACCGCAATGGGTGGATTCAGAGAAGTCGGAAGGCAGTGTATGTTCTTACAGACCTCTGAGAGTAATATTCTGATCGAATGTGGGGTCAATGTCGGGACACCAACAAAGGCATTCCCACGGCTTGATATGCCAGAATTCAGTATTGACAACCTAGATGCTGTAGTCATCACACATGCTCATCTTGACCACTGTGGAATGGTTCCTTTTCTCTTCAAGTATGGTTATCGTGGACCAGTCTATATGACTCATCCAACCCTGAATTTGGCAACCCTTCTCCAACTTGACTACTTAGACGTGGCTGAGAGAGAGGGAAAACTCAGACCATACAGAGACCGTGACGTCAAAGAAGCTATTCTTCACACTATTCCTTTGAATTATGGAGAAGTCACAGACATCGCACCAGATGTCAGGCTCACGCTTCACAACGCGGGTCATATCCTAGGATCAGCTATTGTTCACTTCCACATTGGTGATGGCCAATATAACATGGCATACACAGGGGACTTCAAGTTCGGAAGAACACGTCTACTTGAACCTGCAACTTTCACATTCCCACGACTGGAAACTCTCATCATTGAGAGTACCTACGGACATCCTACAGATAAGATGCCACCAAGACAGGAGGTTGAACGTAAGTTCGCATCACTGCTGAAACGATCATTGGAGCGAGGGGGTAAAGTGTTGATTCCGGTCCTTGCTGTTGGCCGGGCCCAGGAAATCATGCTAGTCATTGAAGACTTAGTTACGAAAGGAAGAATACCAAAGGTTCCTGTGTACATAGAAGGAATGATTGCCCAAGCCACCGCAATCCACACCACACATCCTGAGGCTTTGAGTAAGAAGATACGTGAGATGATTTTCCATCAAGGAGTGAATCC
>JBHLOX010000040.1:0-6714 GCA_048940045.1 Promethearchaeota archaeon | reverse complement strand
TTGGTGGCTCATGGTGAGGCAAGCAAGACAATCGGACTTGCATCTACAATCCATAAGGCACTGAATGTGGAAACAAAGGCACCAATGGTAACTGAAACTGTGAAGTTGAAGTAGTCTTTAGAAACTCACGAATGAGGGAGTCACAATCATACAGCCATCATTCACAAGTGCAATTTCTGCCTGATAACCACGGGTTTCTCCACGAATTCGTTCGATAATACGTCGAAGTTCAAGGTGCGTCTGGTCATTTCCATCATTGAGTCGGGAAATATCCAAGAGCACAATGTTTCCATTCCGAATCTCGCTCACAATATCGGGCACATCTGTTAGCGACTCAAGTTTTCTAGACTTGATGAAGATTTTTTCAAGCTCAGCAAGCTTCTTGATATCATGTTGTGGGTCTGATGGTTTTGATTCTGACACCGGAGAGAAGAGTCCAAGACTTGGCAGAGTTCGTTGAACCGTGTCTTCCTCAGACGAGTCAGAACCTAGGATTCGTTTGAATAGAGACCTCACGATAAACACCTCATCTCAAGAATATGGCTTATAGTTCGAAGAAAAGACCGAGTATTATAAACGGGAGCCAACCTTTATCACAGCCCCAAACCCAAAGACCCAGTGATTGTAATGCCCACGCGGAGGAAGGAGGATACTGATCTTTCCAACCTGAGAGAGCAGCTCAAGTCTCTTAGCAATCGTCATGCAATGGAGATTCTCCAGGTGTTGAGTCCTCAGACAGGTGAGATTGTTCCAACGCTTGGGTGGGATAGCATTGTTGAGGGTATGCTGGCCCTAGATGGAATAAAAAAGCCATCATCCAGACCAAAAGGAGAGAGAACTCAGACACAGGCAGAGTACGAGAACCTTCGTCAGAGTCTGATGTCTGGCGGGACAATCTATGAAACCATGAACAAACTCATTCGTTCTGGTTTTGTTATATCAACAGGGGAGAAAGGGAGAAAACAGAGAGGTTTCATGATTACACACGAAGGAAGACTTGCATTAGCAGCCATTGGAAAATTGAGTGGACCAGTTGGAACTGGAACTGATGTCCAGAGAGCTGCAAAGATTCTGTTGAAGCACAAGAATTTTGTGAGCCTCCTTCCAGCACAGGAGAAGTTTGTACAGGAGATTGGAGATGTAGAAGGCAATCTGGTAATCCAGATGCCACCCGGTTCAGGCAAAACATTTCTGGCGATGATAATCATCCTGCTGCGGCTTCAAAAGGGTATCAGATGTCTATATCTTAGTCCATACACATCACTAAGCAGACAGATCGTAGAGGAATATGGTACCCTCCTCCAAGAGTTGGGTTATTCAGTAGTACGACATGACGGGTTCAGTAGAGCATTAGATGTGGATCTTGAAAAAGGCAATTTAGTCATCGCAATGTATGAGTCATTCTCCACAGCTATTTTGCAGAAGAAGAAGTGGACAGAGAATATCGGCCTCACCGTGGTAGACGAGCTCACAGAGCTTGATTCTAACACAGCGATTGATGCTCAAACACTAGGAACTGACAGAAGTACGAAGTTGGACTGTGTCATCACTCTCCTAAAAGGTCAGACACAGATAGTAACGCTCTCGTCCCGCTTTGGTGAAACCGAAGAAGTCGCTGCTTGGCTTAATGCTCAAGTGTTTAGACCAAGTGTACGTCTTGTACCGGACGAGTTCATTGTAAACAAAGTCAATGACAGGTTCGAAATAGTGAGCAGTGATGGAACACAGCGTGCTAGTTCATCGGAAGAGGATGTTCTTGATGTTGTGCTTAATCATCTTGGAGACTATGAGAAAAAATCAATCCTTGTTGTTGTAGGATCACGATTTCGAGCTCAAGGGATAGCTCGAAGGCTCGCAAGAAGTCATCCTAGAAAGGTAGCAGCTGATGTTGTGGACAGAGTAATAGGGCTTGGTGAGAATCTACCACTAAGTAACAAACTTGCAGACACAATGAAGTTTGGTACAGCATTCCACCATTCCGGAGTGGATGTCGGGGTACGTGAACGACTAGAGCGGGAGATAAGGAATAGGACAATCAGAACTGTAGTATCTACGACTGGAATCACTTCAGGGATTAGTTTCCCATTTGATTGTGTGATTATACTGCTGAATCAGAACCTCTATTATCTTGAGACAAGAGCGAGATATCTTCAGGTGGCAGGCAGAATCGGGGAGTACCACTTGGCCCAGCACGGAGGAAGAGTGTACCTAGTCTTTGAAGGTCCCAACAGGAATATGCCAAATTCCCAGGCCATGGAGGAAAAGTTGCTGCATCGTCCCCTTGAGCCTCTCTGTCCGGGAATTCTCTATCCGAGTCTAGCAATTAGCGTACTCACAAGAAACACAGTCAATAGTAGGAAGTTCACGCGGGAACACCTCCGGACGAAGTTTCTTGATTTTGTGACTGGAACACTTAGAGGAACAATTGACAATGAGTATAGTGCTGGCATGAAGAATTTCTTCAAGTTGCTCTTTAACTGGTTGGTGAAACAGGGAGTATTCGAAGAAGTGAAGGATGGTTACAAACTTTCTAGGGATGCACGGAGTGCAGTCCAAGCAGACCTTGACATCAGTGACTATCCGCGGATAAAGACTCAGGTATCAAAATTAGATGAAACCTCAGACGAAGGAGATTTGATTGATTTGTTGCTTCAAACTCAGCTCCCTCAGTCTATCAGGCCGAGAACATTCATGCCTTCGAACATGGAACTCAGACTAATGGGATTGGAACCACCAGAAGAATGGTACATTCGGAGGGTTCCAGAAAGACATGCTGTTAAACGAGTTGTGCTTGATAATTGGTTAGACGAACAGGATGTCATGACCATTGTGAAAGATGCTGCGGAAATGGCAAGAGGAATCAGTCTGGATGAGGGTGATCTGAACTCGCTGTTAGGAATCTGCAGTAGAGTGGCAGAAGGTATCAGCCGGTATCTCAGAACGACCAAAAGGCCAAGATTTGTTACTCGGATGAGAGTGCTCAGTAGGCAACTACAATATGGTGTGAGAGAAGACCTGGCCGATTCAGACCTTCTTGAACTACGACTACTCCCTGGAGATGACTCGCCCTCTGGAAGGTTGTCAAGAAGTACAGCTAGGACTCTCTATGAGAGAGGTTACACATCAATCTCTGATGTTGTTAGAAAGGACCTTGGTGCAAGCAAAGAAGGATACGCTAGGGACCGGTTTGCAAAGAACTGCGGCTTGGAACTGGATTTGGCAAGAGAAGTATACAAAGCTGCATTATCCCATATACGGGCTAAGTTTGATGATGACTAAGTCCTTCCAAAGACCCAAAGCTCATCATTGATGTGATGTACAGACTTGATGACTTTTCCAGTAGAGGCGGCCTTTAGCTCCTGAGCTGAAAACATTGAGATGCCCACTGCTAGTGGTTTGCCATGGGTTTCATCAACAACAACAACGATTCCAGACTTCTTGACTCGGTCATCAATCTCTGTTATACCAGGACGCATAATGTCCGCTCCGTTCACCACAAACTTCACAGCACCCATGTCGACTGTAATTCTTGGTACATCTATCAGACCATTCAGTAGAGCTCTGAGTGCCGGAATCATTCGTCCTTCGTATTGGAAAAAGACTATCTCTCCATCGAGGAGAAGGATTCTAGACCCATCATCTAGTATTCCACCTTCCAGTCTTGATTCATCAAGACCTTTAATCGATGAACCTATCTCTTTCTCGATCCTAGCAATTTCATCCCGCTGCTCACGCTTTTTCAGAAGGTGTCGTTTCTTGATACGCTCTATCTTTGGCATTGTCTATTGATTATTTATACTCCTTTTGAAGCCTGCGTCATGGAAATCAATTTATAATGCGCAGTCACCATCGTCATGTTTTTAAGCCAAGTCCAAAGGGTAGCGCTGACATCTTGCGACCGTAGGTCATATGATGTTGCTTCTGTGATGGTGATTGCAGTGAACGCAGGAAGACCCATGGAGCTACTTCAGAACTCGATTGGTGACCAAGTACTTGTCGAGCTAAAAGGCAAGAAGAAAATCAAGGGTAAACTGCGGGGCTATGACCAACACTTGAACCTCATCCTTGAGGACGCTGAGGAAATCTCAACCGATCCTGAAACGGGTGAACAGATAATCGAGGTAGTCAAGACCGTGATAGTGAGAGGCGACAATGTCGTGATTGTTTCCCCTCCACCAAAGTAATCCAAGGAATGAACAACGATGGGTAAAGGCACACCTTCCAAAGGCAAGAAAAACAACCCGCACCATATACGCTGTAGAAGATGCGGAAGAAGGTCCTATCACGTGAGACACAAACACTGCGCAGCTTGTGGCTTTGGTAGCTCAGCCAGACTACGTCAGTTCAATTGGGCACATAAGAAGATCCATGGACCTCGCATTCGTGGATAATGAGTTCCAGATTTCTTCAACGGGCTAATCGAAATCACTGGATTCTTTTTCAAAAACTTCAAGCTTGTCAATGAAGGGGATGAGAGCAACTTTTCCACCCTGATTGTTTTCTGTTAGCAATCTCCCACGGCGGTAGTGTCTATAGAGTGTTCCTTTGTAGAAGACATGGAAATAGAATTTGATGTAGATGAGTATTATAATGAATAGAAGCATCCCCCACGCGAACATCATGTATGCGAAACTTGAGCCCAACCAATCCATGAATGACTCCTGAATCAAGATTCTATCACACGATTCTGTTATTGATTTGGCTCTTAATTGCTATTATCGCACCATGGATTGCAAAAAAGCTACACAATCTGCTACATATTTATAATAAATCAACAAATTTCTTGAAAACATCCTTTGCATGAATAGTTTCTTTGCAGTATTGGCAAGTGGTTGTTTTTCCTTTCTTTGGATATTTTATTTTTCTAGAGCAGGTTGGACACACGAGAGCCCAGACTAGTATTCCTTTTTCATTCAACTGAGCGAAAAGTGTTTTAAAATCAGATAACATTTCGAACGGGCCATTAATTCGTGCTAGCGCCTTATTAGAGATGTATCTACCAGTATCAGTGATTATGCCATCAAGTTCACCTTGCGAAATAAGATGAGCTGCAATGTCAGTGACTGTGGAGTACACTTGATCTTTTGGAATTTTCTTGGGATCAGACTCATGTAATAGAGCCACAAGGGAATGTATCTGCGTGTTCATGGCAACCTCGTAGAGATCAACCTCAAATCTATGTTTTAATAGGTTCAGAATTTCTGCTTCTATTTTTTCAAGAGAATAAGAGAAAAAGTAAGGTCGCATCTTTGGATTCTCAGCAACCTTTAGTAAATCAGCATTACGTTTAATCGTCGAAAGACTCAGAGTTGTGGATGAAATCTCCTCAGGGGACTTGAGGAGGAGTTTCTGTCTTTCAAAAAAAGAAAGAAAGAGAGCAGCTTTGTACTTTTCACATGAGTAAAGATACGTTTGATTCTCCGAGGATTCTGGCTGACAACCTATTACTATACCATGTTGGTAAATTCCTGATTTCTTCTTTTTAGTTCTAATGCGACTTATCTCATCGAAGTCTAACTGATGAAGTCGTTCACGACCTTCCCCAAGCATGCCCTTAATCTTGAAGAAAGAAACACCCTTGTCTGTTAATACAAGATCACCCATGTCTTCCTTATACGTACACCTGATTGTATGGAAAACAGATTCGTTTGTTTTGGCACCTTCAAGCTTTGTCACGCCTACCCACACAAACGGCAGTGAATTGGTAGGAATTAAATATTTCCAAACGAGTTCTTTCGTTTTTTCGAAAGGTTTTGCTGATGGTTTTTTCGCTCAGAGTTCTTTTAAACATACTATCTGTATTTTTAAACTAACAGAATGATTCCGTAGATAAACCCGGTAGGTTTTTCTCTCAATTGCGCAAAACCAATTTCCCTGTCACCAACGTCCTTGGCAGAGATTCCACGCATTTGTGTCAAGGCCTTCAAGACCAATCAACTCTGCACTGACTGTTTGACTAGATTATAGGAAGCACCTGCGTTAATCTGTCCATGCACTAGAACGAAGAACTTCATTTCATGCCGTCCTCAAAGTATTTCCAAGGATATGAAACGACATGTAGGAACATTATCATGGAGCTCTTTGGTTGTCGGCTTTTGCTGTTTGATTCTATAGATAGCAGATTCGTTTGCTTTGATACCTTCAAGCTTCGTCAAACCTGCACATGGTCAATAAAAGGGCAAATGCATGAGCTGAATTTTCCTAGACCAAGGCCAGCAATCTATGTGTTGGATAGCACTTAGTAGACACGTGTTACGATACCAAGGGGTTGTAGGAGGATGGGCGGGACGGATCTCAATCTTGAGCTCAAGTCATCGACGATGTCACGAACCCTTCACCAATTGGTGGTGGTTCATTGAGCTATATTTTCTACCTCAGCTTTGTCGCTGACCTCCTTGGCGGGAGCTTCCGCACACTTGACATCAATGTCTGTAAGTGCATTGTTTCCAACACCGTCTTGCTTTGCCAGGTCGGAAGTTGCACTCTCATGCATTTGCCCAGACCCTAGGACAAAGACCTTGATCTCAAGACCTAGGACCTTGATTTCAAGGTCGCCTCATCGTAGGATCATTCTAGGATGTGGAGCGGCATGCAAAACAGTTCCGTAGAACGCTTTTGTTATCCGCCTCTATTATCCAGATGGAGTACCTTTTTGTTGTCCGGAGCGTTTGTATCCCAGATGTTGGTTGTACCCGATGTTTCAGTCGCGTCGTG
>JBHLOX010000039.1:0-20315 GCA_048940045.1 Promethearchaeota archaeon | reverse complement strand
GGGAGCGCAGGAACATAGATGTCCTGGGGAGATAGGAAGTGCGCATGACCCCCTAACTGTGTCATACCTCCCTCGAAACTATTCCTTGTTCGTAGTGACCTATTGAAGAAAATCATGAAAAGCGTTCTATCACGAAGTATGTCCGAAGTAGATACTCTGTCTTTGTACTTCTTCTTCAAATCCTTTGCTGCATCTATTAGTGTTTTAAGATCTTCTTGTGACCATGACTGGGTCTCTAGCCAGTCTTTACCCTTGAATATACCAACATATGATGTCATGATTAATCACGCTGAGCAGTTGAAATCTATAGTAGGATAAAAAAGTGCCTCTTTCTAATGCTTGATTATCGAGCATACTTTCTGGATCCAATACGATATATGCACCAGCGCTTGTGTGCTAAAGGCACACTACATGCACTGCTTGCCGTGTGACCGCGGCTTTGAGGTGACCAACTCAGTCATTGATGGTCCTCAGTCAATCGCTTTCGACCAAACCGAGAACCGGCTTCATGGTCAGAAGGCCGTCATGACACTGACAATGAGGTGACTAAAACAGGGGTAGGGGATTATCCCCACCAATTCCTCTTCTTCATGTAACGAAGAAACCTCCTAATTAGGAATATATGTTAAATTGCTATTTGAGAGATGGTTGCTAGGATATGACGGATCAACTGGAACTAATGGTGAAGTACCTGGTTCACTTGCAGTTCTATTCGGAGGAAGATAATGTCCTCTACAGTCGTGACAAGAAACACAGGCTCACGATAAAGGGAATTGGTCCAGTTATTACAGCATTCGAAGAAGAGTTCAAGCGACATCTTCACCTCATAAGAAGGAAGGAGTTCCACGCATATCTCAAGGCGGTGGCTAAGACAATCCCATTTGATATTGAACCGGTTCTGCTTGATTTTAATGACAGTGTTCGAGAACTAGGAAGTCAAAACCTCACTGACGAGTTATCAGCAAACTTCTTGATTGGACCTATCAGGTCAGCCCTTCAGACTAGAGAGTTCGAAGCTTGCATGTATGATGTAAGAAGAAAAGCAATAGAACGGCTCGGAACAGAAGATGCTAGATCAGTTGTTAATGAACGAATCATGAAATTCTATTCTACAAACGAGTTTTCTGTTTCAATGCTTCACAACCTTGCTTTACTAAAATACCTGACAACTCTATACGGTACAGATGAGATTCAAGACAGAATCGGACTGATCTACGAACAATTCTGTGATGAGTTGGTCACCAAGCTTTCAAAACCTTAGTTGTTTCGCAGATTGAATTAAAAATGCAGAATATGAGCAGAGAACGCCGCCAGGAATCGTGGGGTAAGGAGTTAAAGTGTTGAGTTTATTGAAGTCTTAGGGAAAACTCAAACTGTCGGACCTCTGCTCATTGTTTTCTTCAGGAAACAGAAATATGGAACCTAGTAACACAGGGTCAGATATTCAGCTCATCAAGCTGTTTGAAGAACTCTCGTGTCAGAAAGGCGCGATATTTGAAACCACCCCAACCTGATTCCTCCATTAGTGTGGCCACATCTCCCTCGAGTTGTTCCCGTGACATCGTTGTCACATCAAAGATCTCTCTTGTATCAACTGGTTTCATCTCACCATCAACAGGTTCAGCAAGAAAGACCAGTGACCGCCAGGGGATTGTACGGTCTTGGCAGACAATATCAAGGGTCAGGTCAAGAACAAAGTGAATCAGCCGAATTGTCAGCCCTGTTTCTTCGTACATCTCACGAATTGCTGCATCCTCAAGAGGTTCGCCCATGGTTGCACCTCCGGAAGGTGCGCGATAAATACCGGTTCTTGCATATTGCGGCTTCTGAATAACAACAAAGTTACCATCATCCTGTCGAATGAAGCACGTGATGTCATGTAGTCGACCCTTTGACTCAGTTTGTTTTACGAGATTACACTCAAACTCCAAGAAATCTGCAGAGAAGCTGTTGATAACTGGATCTCCATATTTCTCCTTCAGAGCTGCTAACTCGGTTTCATTGATGTCGTTCAGAGGACTCGCCAACAAAAGAGCTGGGATAGGATGCATAAAGGTTGTGGGACGACAACCTTTTACGAAAACAATTCCTATTGGTATATACTCCAACTGGAGGAAGTGGTGAATGGAGAAGAAGGTTGGTGCTGTTTTAGTCAAGACTTACGTTGGCGACATCACCGAACTTGCTGTAGACGCGATTGCGAACGCGGCCAATTCTGATCTGTGGATGGGTTCAGGTGTCGCAGGAGCGATCAAATCCAAAGGGGGACAACAAATCGAGGACGAAGCTCTCTCCATGGGTCCCATCAGACCTGGTGAGGCGGTGATGACAACAGCAGGAACTCTTCCCTCTAAATATGTCATTCATTGTGCAGGAATGCCGCCCGGTGGCAAGGCAACCTATTGGAAGGTTTTATCCTCGGTTCAAGCCGCACTCAATATCGCATCGAACCACAATTTATGCTCAGTAGCCTTTCCGGCAATTGGAGCTGGGGTTGGGGGTCTCTCAGAGGAAGAATCTGCGAAAGCAATTGTTGAGGGTATCGCATATTATGCAAGGGCAGCACAATCAGTAAAGGAAATAACACTTGTAGGTCTGAACAAGTATGTGTGTGATTGCTTCTGCAAAGCTGTCAACGAATGTAAGGAGTAATGGCCTTGGGTGATTGGTCATTAGGAAACCTCAGTGTCATTGTACAACTGGGGAACATCAATGATTCAAACATTGGTCTCGCTGTAAAGACCAAGGATATCAGAATCGGAAGAAAGGGGCCTCATATAACAGTGCAAGAAGGTAGTAATGCAGAGGAAACCATTTACTGGCCAAGTATCGCATTGGAAAATCCTGATCGTCGCTCTGCCATTTACGCTGCGGCTTCAGCGGCATTAGAAACAGCTGCGGCACTCAAAGCTGAGAAGGTTGGATTCTTCACAATGGGTTTCGAGGTATCACGAATTCCCAGTTGGGAAGTTGCTGAAGAGATTGTGAAAGCAATTGTCAATCACTCAAAGACAACAAGTGGTCTAAACAGTGTCTTTCTTGTTGCTAGTTCACCCATCCAAGTGAGCTCATTTCAATATGCACTGAACAACATTGCTACAATTGTTTCTCAACGACCTACATCTTGAGCCTTCGACGAGCCGCATCTGCTGATGAAACTAATGGGTCCCATGTATCACAGATTGCAGGAGCATAGCAATTCTCAAAATCAAAGAGATCTGTTGCGTCAATGTCTTGTTGTATTCCCAATGTCAGAACATTAAGTCTCATTGCAGCATCCTCTTCACCAACAAGCTGGCCACCAACAAGCTTGCCTGTTTCTTTGTTGTAGAATGTTTTTAGCTTGAGCTCTTTTCCGCCAATATAGTAAGGAGGTTTTGTAGCACCCTTCATTGAGCCTTTGACAATTGGAATCTCCAACCGTTTTGCCATATCCTCTGTGAAGCCAGTACTAGCAATCTCAAGACCAAAGAGCTTTGTGACCTTTGCTCCTACAATGCCAGGAAATGTAAGGTTCCCACCAGCAGCATTGATCCCAGCGACACGTGCCTGTCTGACCGCAACAGTACCTAATCCTCCAACCATCGGCGTGCGCGTTATGAACTCGAAGTTCTCTGCACAGTCCCCACATGCATACACCTGTTCGAGATTTGTCATCATCTTTTCATCTGTCTTGATTCCTCGAGTAGTTCCTATCTCAATGCCCACTTTCTCAGCGAGTCCAGTGACAGGTCTTACCCCAGTAGCAACAACAACAAAGTCTGCAGGAATCTCGGACACCTCTTCAGTTTCTCTATTCTGCATAACTACGGATGTAGGTGAGTCCTCCCCCCTGATCTCTTGTGCTGCAGTATTGGTGAATATCTTGAGTCCATGGTCTTCACAATGTTGCTCCGCAATTGCTGCCATATCTGGATCAACCATTGCTAGCATAATATTCGGAAGGAATTCAACAACAGTGACGTCCAGTCCTCTCTCATAGAAGGCTTCAGCTGCTTCCATTCCCACAAGGCCACCTCCGATTACTACGGCAGTCTTAGCCTTGTCTGCTTCTACAGACAGAGCTTTCGCGTCTTCCATCGTTCGTAGACCATAGACTCGTTTTTTGTCAAGACCCTTGATTGGTGGGTCTGCATTCTCTGCACCAGTTGCGAATATCAGAGCATCGTAGGTCTGTCGACCACCTTCGAAAACTATCTCTTTCGATTTGGGGTCAATATCGGTAATAGTCACACCTAGGTCTGCATTAATCTTCAATGCACCCCAATTGTCGGGAGGCATCAAAACCAGATCTTCAAAAGCTCCGACTTTGCCTGAGATTGTATATGGAAGTCCACATCTAGAATACTGGGAATAGGGTTCCGTATTGTAGATAGAAATCTCGACCTTTCTATTGAATTTCCTAGCTTGCAGTGCAGCTGTAGCACCAGCTGCTCCGCATCCGATAACAACAATGCTGTCGACCATGTTGCATAGACCTCATGAATTCCTGATTTTGCGGTTGCATACGCGGGTCTTTAGGATATCGGTGGATAGCTCGCCCAGAATCGATAAAAGGGATATCGTCAATCATTGCTGAATGCGCTTTGGAGTCTCTTCGGAATGCAAGAGATGATTGAGTGCTAAAGTTAGGGAGAGATTAAGTTGCCATCTTCAAATTTAAGAGAAAGTCCTTTTCGTCCAAATGCAAAGTTGATGAAAACGGATATAGCGAGTATTGCCAAGATACTGATTGTTTCAGTCATCGTTTTCATGTTCATTGTGCCAATTACAAAGGACTACGAACCAACTCAGGTCATTTCGAGATATGACAATCCATCAATTATATCGCAGGAAGACCTCCTCTATCAATACAGCTTACCAGGCACTAGTACTACAATTGTTGTAGGAGAGATATCAGGATACCGTGGTTTCGCATATGTTATTGAGGCAGAGAGTAGATTATACTTTGTTGATCTAATTCAAGAGGTAACATTGGATATCTCGCTACCAGCGGGTGACAAAGATGGTGCTACTTATCTTACAGGCTACGACGTGGATTTGGATGGCAACACCGAATTTTTCCTTCGTAATTTTGTCAATTCTAAATACTATATGCTGATGGTTGACATTGATAGCGCAACAGTATCAGAATTTCCAATCCCCTTTAATTCACCAGCAGCCTTTGGTTTTGGGATTTTCGATTCAGTGGATACTTATCCCGACATTTTGATATCAAATAGAAACAATGCCGACCAATTCCTGACATTGGATGTGAGGAATAATTCCACAATTGGAACGTTCAATGCAGTTAATGTGTATACTCGACCAGTAATTGGTAGATTTACTAGTTTATCACAGGACTCAATTGCAATAGTTGGATCTGCGGATAGAAACATCACGGTTGTTGAAGGTGATGGATCTCAAGTCGTGTCGATTTCGCTTGGTGCAAGTGCCGTAGTTAAAGATATTGTGAAGTTCGATTATCTGGGAGGATTGGAAGAAATAGCTACAATAGACGGTAATGGTGATCTCATTGTTTACAGTGGAAATACACTTGGAGTTTTATATTCCGACACTGTAGATCCGCTTACAAGCTATCGTAGCTACATAGAAACTGGAGACTTCAATTCAGACACACAAGATGATTTAGTTGTTGTCAGTGAAGACCAACAAAAGGCATATTTCGAAGACGTTTTGCTCGGCGTTCCAATATATGAAGTAGATGGAATTTATGTCTATCAGTCAACACAGTTTGGCGACGTTGGGAAAATGGATCAAGATACAATAGATGACCTTGCTGTTGGTACAACATATGGTGGATTAGGTGTAATTCGTGGTGTGGATGGTTCGTTTGCCAACATCGAATTCTTGGTAGACGTGAGTATCTCGCCCGCAAGCCAAATAATAAGCTATGATTGTATGGGTAACACCAAGGATGATGTTGTCGTACGAATCCTAGATAATGTCTACCTTATCATCAGTGACACTACTAATCCAATATTAACACCATTGCCAATTGACCCTGCTCATCCAACTATTCTGGATGATTATGTCACTATTAAAGTGCATGTCGATGAAGCCTCCTTTATCGAGTACGCCGATATCTGGATGAAGTTACCAGGAAGTGCAATATGGATGCAACCCCAGGAAGAAATGTATGCATCTCACGAAGAAGGCATCTATTATGCATTCATTGGGAACCTTCAACCGGGAGAATACCAGTACTATATCAATGTTCAAGACAGTTATCTCAACACAGGTCATATAGGCAACGTCACACACCCAGAGATATTCTCGGTCGCTGGTGATTTTGTCTGGAAAATTGACAAGATAGAAACTGACTATATTCACCAGAGATACCAACAATCAGACATTGGCAACCTCTCAGATGGAAGTCCTGTAATCTATACAATTGAAAGAGCCAAAGCAGCTATTGACCTTACTCTCGTGAAATACTCCAGTGATGGGAGTGTAATGGATTCCCTTACGATTGTCGACCCTGATGCCAAAGGTTTCCTGACTTTTACACTCTTCACTGCTATGTTAGACGGTGATAATATTCAGGACATCATTGTTTTAGAATTGCGGGATGTTGGTGGATACATATTCAGGTATCATGCTTATCATGGGAATACTTTTACACTGATGGGAAGCGGTACAATACCATTTCCTTACAAGAGCTTCAACTACATGGGTGTGTTCGATGATGATGGTGACGGAAATGAGGAAATCTTCATCGCATCAGATACCCAACCATACAATGTCATCAAGATGGACTCTGACCTCACTTGGACAGGAGTCGATCTTCCAAACAGTGGAACCAACGGCTATGAAGTACGAGGCTTTTCAGTTACAAGTGGCTTTCCAACAGGATACATTGGAGTTGTTAGAGGAAACATTCAGATTGACATCTTGACAACAGATCTGGTCTACTCACACTCATTGGACATAGATCTGAGTGCATACCCCAACATGGAGTATGCTGGAATTGACACCATCTATAACTCGACATCAGGCGAGAATCAATTTGTGGCAGCATTCACCTACTGGAATGCGTCTGATGCATTAGGACGTGCCTATATCTTCGACAGTTCAACAACAAATCTGAACAACACACCTGCTTATCAAATACCTCAACCAATCCAGTTCATATATCCCGTTGATGCCCGCGGAGACAATTCAGATGAGCTAATCCTAAAGACACCTGGAGAGTTAATACTGACTGATCCAGGTGTGACTCTAGCAGCGCTATGGGCAACACCGGTAACCGGTGCGCAGCCACTTAGCGCATTGATTGCAGACTTTGATGGTGACAGGCGGGACGAGTTCATCATGTTCACGGACCAGGACGAACATTTAACACAATATTCGTTGTACAATGGAGCTCTTGAATGGACAGTGAGAGTGGGAGAGGTCTACAATCCATTATTACTGGGAGATATAGATTCGATACCAGGTGATGAGATTGCAGCTTATCCATTTGCTACAGTCACAAGCTACTCGCTAGGTGTCGTCAGAAATATCGATACGCATTATGTCATGGATGTGACTCTGGAATTCACAATGACTGATGTTGTTCAGACAGATTGGTTCGACATGAATGTTTCAATCTTGAATGTCTATGGCGAACCCATAAGCGATGCATCTGTCTATATGAATGCTCAATATATGACACCAGAAGGACAAGCAATCCATACATTTAGTCTGTACTATAATTGGATGGAGCAACACTACTGGGGACAAACAACTGCATCATGGCCAATGGGCATTGTCAATCTTAGCATCTCTATCGATCACTACTACTATCATCACTATAGTGAGCTGTATATTGATGCTATGACAGTTAGAAGTCACCTCTTCGTCACACTTGCAGCTCCCCCCTCTGTGAACCAAGGTGATAACATGAATCTATCCGCAACTGTTACAGACATTATGGGTAGATTTGTTCAGGATGCTACAGTCACTATGTTCCTTGCAGGAATGGGTCAGGCAGCAACACCTGTTGGGGCTGAATATCTTGCCTATTATCCAGAGGTGCAACTTGGTCCTGGATTCCATGAAGCTGAAGCACAGGCAACTCATCCATTTGGTACAGGACTAGCTGCTAATGCCAAGATAATCAATGTTAGACTAGATGCAGCTACACTAGATTTGTACACTGATTTTCCTTCGATAGTCCAACAGGACGAATTAGTGTCAGCCTGGTTCAACATCACTGATCAATATGGTGTGCCAGTTTCTGGGGCTACTGTAACCCTAGTTAGTGGTCCTGTAGGGTTTGAACTAGTTGAGAGCTTTGACCCAGGTAGCTATAGATTCAATCATTATGCCAACATTGGGATTGGAAATCAAACATTCGAACTAAGAATTGAGAGATTGCATATCGTGGGATTGGTGATTCAAGAGATCAATTTTGATGTGTATGGAAATCTGACACCGAACGTATTTTATGAAACCAGAGTTGCAGGTGGTTCTGACTTTGAGGTAAGCATTTTTGTCAGGGATAAGTATGGGCCTGTATTTCTAGGGACATCTGTTGAGATAGATATCAATGGGACACTCTACCCTGCATCGCACGGACCTATTGGTGAACCTGAGTATATTATGCTCGTGTATGCAGATTTCCTTCTCGGACCAAACAACTTTACAATCTATGTGAATGCTACATATGCGATCCCATGGTCAGGTATCTTTCCTATACGATCATTTTCTGATGCTGCAACAGACGCAGAAGTCTTCTCTTCAGAAGGATGGACTGTAACTCAAGGCGCTCAACCAATAATTGAGCTGCATTTCTTTGATTGGGCTGATCGACCTGTGGCTGGAGCTACGGTTACTGTCTTTGTCAATGCCCTCTCCTATAGCCTTCTAGAAAGCAGTCCAGGTGTCTATTCTGCTACGATCTCTACAGCCGGTTGGTTACCAGGACCGTATGAATACATAGTTTCAGTGGACCATCCAGATGCAGAAACAGGAGAACCGATAAACGGTACACTGACAGTACTTGGATCGTTGGAATTCTTCATTGATTATAATCCAGAAAAACCAGTCCAAGGTGATCTACTCAGAATTGTGATTAATGTGGCTGACGAGTATGGGAATCCAATTCCCGAACTTGAGGTCTATGTTGAGTTTATGGGACTACCCCTGATGAAGGCAGACCCGACAGACCAGGTTGGAGAGTATGTTGCAACAATTCCAGCCATACCCTCAACATTGGGCTATGGAGAATTTTCAGTTACAGTCACCGCAGCTGGGGAGTTTGTTGAAGAGGCCGTGGATACCTCGACAATGATCCCAATTGAGCCTGCTACGCCAAACTTCGCGATGTCAACAAGCTCGCTCTCCTTTGGAGCGGGTGCTTCATTTGTTTTAAGCCTCATTGGAATGGTTATCTACTTTAGAATGGCTGCGTCTTTGAGAGTGGACGATAAATCACTTGAAGGACGAAAGAAATCTCTCAAGAACATGGACAGACTCTACCTCCTAATTGTATTAGGAAGCGGAGCCGGTTTGATAGGATCATACTCCATGTATACTGCTGGGAACTATGCAGCAGCTCTAATACTCACGGTCGCACTTCTTGGATGTTCAGTTCTATTGTATGGTCTGTGGTTATATCGAGATGCTACGGCAGCAGTCCTTGTCAGAGGTTCACTCAGTAGAAGAAGAATGGTCTTTGGTTTGTGGCATCTGGTGTTTGTACCTCTAGTCATCTTCATGATACTTCTGTATGGTGTGGAGATTGACTGGTTCAGAAGATACATCATTGATGTATCAGTCACAATTGGGGACATCTCTATTCCATCAATCATGACCACTATCTTCGCTGCATATATGTCCTCGATTTTGGTCGTGGTTGTGAACCTCTACCGAGAGGTTGGTAAGGGGCTCAAGAAGATTGAGAAGATGGAAGAGGCTGGTACTCCAGAGGGTATTGTCGAAGATGAGAGGACATCAATGGTTAGTAGATTCGGCTCTTCTGTCCGGATCAAGTTCTTGATGTTCCTCGTGGTTGTTGGTGCGACTACTGTTATGAGCTTGGACTTCTTAGCTAGTTGGGAACTCGCTGTGATTGTTCTCTTACCGGTCGCTTTCCTAGTCGTGATACCATTCATTTCGTCAAAGATAATTCAATTCTTTAGTAAGATATCTGGCGGCAAGATACCCACTGCTCCTGCTGACACGTAGTTTCGATGAGAATATAGGGCGACCCTTTATTGGGTCGCCAGTTTCTCTATTTGAGGATGAGCAGATTATTCTTCTGAGAAGTTTTCTTCTTCCTCTGTTTCTTGTTGTATGTCCGAGTCCTCAGAAGCATCCCTTGATTCATCTTCAGAAGGTTCTTCCACCACTTCAGCTGCTTCTTCCTCGGCAGCTACCTCCTCTTCGGTAGGTAGCAACTTTTTGCCTTCCTCCTGATCAGCAACGAATTTTGCAATCTGAGCCTTTCTGCTGACATAGAGTGCAACAATAACCGAGAGAGATAGAGCAGCACCTACCATTGTGATTGTGGTCTGCCAAGCACTTGTGCTGTCACCAAGTAATTGTTGCCATGTGACTACAAGGAATGCTAGACCTGCAATGTTCATGACAAAGGAACGAAGTGGGGTTCCTACTTTCGTGATCTCTGTCACATTAGTATCAACCATTGCAGCTGCAATCACACCTGCATTGTATTGAGTGGATTTTGTCTTCTTTGCTAGGGTTTTGACATCAGAGGATTTCTTCTTACCCATCCATCGAATAGCTGCCGGAACCTTAGATGCAAGAAGTTCAGCATATGCTATCCTTGCTTCATCTTGTGTGATGTTACACTTCTTGCACATATCCAACTTTGTGTTCCAATTTCGCTTGCACTGAGGACACTTGTCAACCTGCCAAGCATCTGGTGCAGCCTCACGAAGTCGTTGTCGCACTATGTATTCACTCACTCCACTATCCTCTCGACCTTCTTTCTTCTTTTTCTTCATGCTATCAACGATCGAGAAGAGAAGTGGTAATGCACCAAGCACTGTCAGATTTGGTAATGATCGGAGCTCGGATGCCTTCTTTTTGATCCCTCTCAGTTTGTATGCCGTCTTGAGACCGTCCCATAGACTATTGATACCCATAGCAGCTCCATAGACCGCAGTCACCGTAGCTGCAGCTGTGGCAATACCTGTAACAGATGTGATTACGTCGACAGGCGTTGAAGGGAGCAAGAATGCATATTGATGCTGAAGTATATGCAGAGTATTGTCCCCCTCTACGTAGTATCGGAAGTCCACCGTAGCTTCGAAGACACCTGTAGCAAGGTCTATTGGACCAAGTGACATCATCCCTGAGAAGTCCATTGGTGCATTAACTGGAGGTATTGGTGTTCCTGGATCTACCATGAACCATTTGTTTTGATATGCATCAACAATCTGGATTGGAATTAGTGCAAACCCCTGATACCAGAATGTTATGGTTCCACTAACGTTGAGGGTCTGAGTCCCGGTTGCATTCAATTGCAGAAATAGGTTCATTGGTGCTTCCATATTCAGTGGTAATGGATTGTTGATGTCATAATCCAAGACATTCATCCCGTCCAATGATATGTACACATACAATTTGTCATCGTGAAGAAAATCATCAGGAAATGTCTGAGCATTCGTGCTTGCGATGCTTCCAATTATTATCACAACGAATAATGCCATGAAACCTATGAACAACAATCTTGATGGTGAGCGACTCATATTACTATCTCAACTCCAAAGCAACTCTAGAATTCGATTGTCGTTTCAGAACTGAAAAGGGTTTTTGGGACCTAGCTTGGGTTGGTTTGAGTGGCTGGTTCTTTTGTTCCTCGAATAAGGTCTGCTACCTTTCTGGCTACAGACATGAATCCCTCACTCTTTCTCATAACCCCTTTTGCTCCAACATCAGCAGCTTGTTTTGCAGCCTCAGGATCAAAGTATGCTGTCAAAAGATGAATGTTCTTTACACCAATGTCAGAGAGTCTCTTCGTACACTCAATGCCATTCATAGCTGGCATCTTCATGTCCATCAAGACAATATCCGGCGGTTGCCCCTCATCAATTAGCTTCGAAGCTTTTTCGATAGCCTGTTGTCCAGTTGATGCAACTAGGAGTTCGAAATCATCCAAATATCGTTTGAGATACACAAGCATTACCTCATGAATAGCTGGTTCATCATCCACAATGAGTATTAGAAATGTCATGTGCATCCTCACGTAAAGCGTCTAACAGTAATTCATTTTCTAGATGCCTTAATAACCGTGTGTTACCTGATTTCGGGCGATATTTCACGAAGCTATATATCCCAGAGCGTGCCTTTCTCTAAATGAGGAATCAAGTTTGACTTTTGATAGAATGCCACTAGAGATTTGGTTTGATGAATACCAATTCGAGGTTGAATACGACATTGGAGAGAGTGGTACGAAGTTCCTGACAGTAAAACAGCTGGACATTGACCTTAGTGCTGTGGAACTGCGTTATGGATACCATGTAGGACATCCTAGTCTGAGACAGGAGATTGCAAAACAATATGATGGGAATTCTCTTGAAAACGTCGCAGTGACCACTGGTGCTAGTGAATCAAACTTTGCACTCATTGCTCAACTTGTTGGACCAAAAGACAATATCATCGTGGAGCATCCAACATATCCGTCACTCTACCAAGTGGCGAGATCTCTCAGGAGAGACCTCACACTATTCAAACTTGACTGGGAGAATGATTTTAGACCAGACATGGATAAACTCAGAAAACTAATCAAACCTAATACTAAGCTGATCACTCTAACTCATCCGAACAATCCAACAGGTTCTGTTATTACAAAAACAGAGCTGGAAGAGGCAATTGAGATAGCCGAAGATGCTGGTGCGTACTTGATGGTTGATGAAACCTATCGGGACCTCATGTTTAGAGATCCTCCACCACTTGCAGCTACTATGAGTCCCATTGCGATTAGCCTTACGGGTATGTCAAAGACATGGGGGCTACCGGGAATTCGTATAGGATGGGCTGTTGGAAATCCATCAGTTGTTGATGCGATAATAAAAGTGAGGGAACAAGTCACTATCTGTAATTCATCTGTTGGAGAAGCTATAGCAAAGGAAGTACTTCATAAGAGGGATGAGATACTTCCAGTTATCCGAAAAGCAGTCATCTCGAACTATAAGATTGTAGAGGAATGGATGGAGGGACAGGAGTGGCTAGAATGGATAGCACCCAAGAGTGGAGTTGTTGGAGCACCAAGACTGAAAAGTGGTGGTAGCACCGATGAGCTTTGTAAGCTCCTTGTTACAAAATACAAGACATTCACAGTTCCAGGATCTACTATGGAACTTGATGGTCATTTCAGACTTGGATTTGGTGGTGAACAGGAGGAATTGATTAAAGGACTTGAGCAACTAAGCAGAGCTCTGAGAGAGATACATTCCTGATTGAAGTGTGGAGTTCTTTAATACACAGTGGAACACATCTACGGATGCGTGTCCACTTTGGGCGAAACTTTAGAAGTTCAGGAAAAGGACTGGACTCCAATTTCCAAGCTTACAGTTGAGTCAAGAGCTGTTAATGTAAGATTCAGTGTGATAGAGAAAGGGAAGCCGCGGCTAGTCACTGCGAGAGCTACAGGGAAACCTCATCTCCTTAGTGAATGTGTTGTAGGTGATGAATCTGGGATCATTATTCTAACACTCTGGAATGATGACATAGATGAGGTGGAAGTTGGAAAGACTTTCGAGTTACAGAATGGTTACATCAACATCTATGATGAATGCATGAGTCTATCTAAGGGAAGATGGGGGACTTTACGTGCTGCTTCTTTAGACATAGTTCATGTTGATAGAACCATCGATATGAGTAGACCATTCAAGGGGCGACCAAAGCGTCGAAAAAAGAAGAGGTCTCCAACAGGTCGATCATTTCAGGGAACTCCAGGAAGAGAATCAAAGGGTTATTGCTCACGGAAGGGCTTTTGAGGTTGTTCTTGCATGACACTGATACACAGGTGCAGTTGTCATGAAGCTACGACTTCGAGATGAGATGATTCCATACCCCTTATCCACTATAAAGGGTCGACTTAGACTAAGTGGTCTAAGCGATTCAGCTATCTCAGAAGTTGTTAGTAGTCAAGCAATTGGTGAGATTGAAACTGAAGAGATGCTTTTCAACTACATACGAGAAGCTCTGGATTCATATGACTCTTCTATCCTCAGCAACTTTGAAATCCTGACCAAATACGAGAATCTTCGAGGAGAGTTTCCTGAATTACCAGCCCTCGCAGTCATCATTGAGGGGGCTTCAGCCACAGGTAAGTCTCTAATAGCTCTTGAACTTCTACATGATCTCACTGCTACAAGATTCATCAGTACTGACACAGTTCGTCAGGTTCTACGGGGGATTACTAGCGAAGAAAAAAATCCTGAGTTATTCTGTCACACCTACCAAGCACACGCACATCGCCAAGCAGGACCTGATGATCTTGATCCTGTCGTTAGAGGTTTTCTTGCGCAGTGTGAGGTTATGTCACCTCATATTGAATCAGTGACGAAGAGAGTAGTGAATGAGGGAGCTATCTCGGTCATAGAGGGGGTCCATATTCAACCTGGAAGTCTTCAAGGTTTAAGTTCAGGTGTAATTGAGTTCTTAATTAATCCTGAATATGAATTACACAAGGCTATGTTCACAAGTAAGCACGAGATAGGAAAATTGACCACAGTCTGTGATGATAAGGCTATACGAGGAAAAGAGTTTGAATGTACGCGTGCCATACAAGATTACATGATTGGGAAAGCAACGAGTGAAGGTGTCAATATCATAGACCTGAAGAGTTATGATGAGGCTCATAAGACAATATCATCTCTCATACTTGCGAGAGTAAGAGATCTTCTTAGTTCCTTTGAGGAAGGTGCAGTCAAGTAATGAACTGGAAGAATGAATCACTTGACAAGTTGTTCAATCCCAAGGCAGTTGCAGTTATTGGAGCTTCAGATAGACCAAATAAACTGGGTGCTTTGACACTCCGAGCATTGCAAGACTATAGAGGAGATGTATATCCAGTTAATCCAAGAATCAAAACCATTGGGGGGAAAGAATGCTATGCATCTCTTGAAGATATTGACGAACAAATTGACTTGGCAATGATTGCTCTTGGTCCTCAGCGCATTCTCTCAACACTAACAGAATGTGCTGCTGCTGGTGTGAAAGGTGCAGTTATTTTTTCAGCTGGCTTCAAAGAGCTTGGAGGGATTGGAGAAGTGCATCAGCAGAAGGTGAAGGAGGTAGCAGATGCAGGTCACATTGCTGTCATCGGACCAAACTGTCTAGGTGCAGGAAATCCCAACATCAACATGAATGCTACCTTCTTTCCACACCCTACTCCTCTGAAAGGAGGTTCTGTTGCTATGGTAAGCCAGAGTGGGGGCGTTACCGGGTTGATGGTCTATAGAGCTGCTGATGCAGAGCTTGGGGTTTCAAAGTTCGCAAGTGTTGGGAATCGAGTCAACATCGACTTTCATGATATGTTACGATACCTTAGGGTTGATTCAGAAACTGAAACAATCTGCCTTTTTGTTGAAGGGACTGAGTATGCAAGAGAGATGACTGAAGAGCTGAAGAAGACTACGAAAAGTAAACCGGTCATTGTCTTCAAAGTGGGAAAGACTCCAGCTTCAAGAGAGGCTGCTCTGAGCCACACGGGTAGTCTTGCTGGGAATACCGACTTGTATAGTGCAGCGATAAGGCAGTCTGGAGCCATCGAAGTGGGGGGTGTTGGAGAGATGATAGACACTGCCCGAATGCTCACAATATGCAAGCATCGTCCACATGGTCGTAGAGTGGCAATAGTGACCCACACATTAGGTATTGCATTGGTCACCGCTCAGACTCTAGAACTGAATGGAATCGATCTTCCTCTGCCAACCGAAAAAGTAGCAGAGAGAATTCAATCAATGCTGAACATGCCAGTTGAAATTCCTATCAAAAATCCTGTTGATCTCCTTGCACAGGGTTGGGCAAATCCCGCAATCTTTGCAGATGCATTCAAGCTTATCCTAAATGAAAATCAATTCGATGCTGTCGTGATAGTGTTTTCTCCTAACTACCAGGATGATATAGGAGGCGGAGTGCCGATCAAAGAGATAGTAGAGGCATCAAGGAAGGTCCCAAAACCAGTCGTTAGTATCCTTGCATCCCCTGATACCAAGAAACCCCCGGGATATGATGTCCTAGAGGCTGCTGGAATTCCATTCTTCTCAAGTCCTCACAGAGCAGCTCAAGCTCTGGCTAATATGCTCAAACTCTCGAAGTAAGAAAGAGGAGGGAACCGCTGCACTAAGCAGCGGTCTTTGCATTACCTACTCGGAACAGTAATGGAATCACTGGGGGTCCTAGGGAGTCCCTCCGGAACATCACCATTCAATGTTCCATCCATTAGAGCACCATATGCGCCCATGTCAAAATGACCATGACCTGATAAGTTGAAGACAATTATACTTGATTCATTCTTCTCCTTAGCTTCAAGTGCAATGTCAATTGTAGCCTTTATCGCATGAGCTGACTCAGGAGCAGGCACAATACCTTCGGATTTGGCAAAGAGCACTCCAGCATTCAAGACATCAATCTGGTTGAAGGCTTGAGGGATGATTCGCCCTTCTTCAACAAGGGCGCTGATTGATGGAGCAACTCCATGATATCTCAGACCACCTGCGTGAATCTTTGGAGGAGTAAAATCAGCGCCCAGAGTGTACATTTTCAGTTTCGGAGTAAGTCCCGCGGTATCACCGAAGTCGTATCGATACTCGCCTTTTGTGAGAGATGGACAGGCTATGGGTTCCGCAGCAATGAACTTTGTATCTTTGAATCGGTCATCCACCATAAATGGATAGGCTAAACCTGCAAAGTTACTACCACCACCAACACAGCCAATGACATAGTCTGGAAATTCATCAACACTATCAAATTGCGCAATTGCTTCTTGTCCTATTACAGATTGATGCAGGAGAACAAAGTTAAGAACAGAACCGAGAGTGTATTTCGTATTCTCATTGTTTATCGTGTCTTCAAGAGCCTCGCTTATAGCTATGCCAAGTGTTCCCGGATGATCTGGCTGCTCTTTCTTGAGTTTTCTTCCAAACTCAGTGAGGTCTGATGGACTTGGTACTATTTTTGCACCATAGGTCCGCATGAGGGTTCCACGATAGGCTTTCTGCTCGTAACTTATTCGAACCATGTAGACCATTGCCTCAAGCTCAAAATACGCACAGGCTAGTGCCACAGCACTGCCCCACTGTCCTGCACCTGTTTCGGTAGCCATCCGTTCAATGCCCTCTTGCTGGGCATAATAGGCTTGAGCAGCTGCAGTGTTCAACTTGTGGCTACCAGTTGGTGAAACATCTTCTCGCTTGAAATAGATTCGACATGGAGTTTTCAAAGCCTTTTCAAGACCAAATGCCCTCTGAATGGGAGTTGGTCTCCCAGATCTCATGAGTATTTCACGAACTTCGTAAGGTATCGAGATGGTCTTTTCTCCAGAAACCTCTTGCATAACGCATTCCTTTGGAAAGAGTGCCAAGAGTGCCTCGGGATTCACAGGCTCCTCGGTTGCCGGATTGATAGGCGGCGGAAGAGGATTCTTTAGGTGTGGTAGGATATTCAGGAATTCTTTGGGTGTATCTTCAATATCCAACTGGATTCTAGCATATTCTTTTTTCATATTTCATTCTCCATACAAGGACCGAATCGGAGTGTGGAACATCCTCTGAATTGGTATAACGGGCGAAAATGTGGGTCATCTCAAAACGAACTAAACAGACTTTGATCAATTCAAAAGAAGATGAAGATTCAGTGATTATACCATATGGCGTTCTGACTAAACGGGCCCCGCAGGACCCGGAAGCCATTGGCCAAGGCACACTCGAGTCATGTTTCCACACTCAGAAACGGTTGCATTCGTCGGTTCAAAGGGTCTTATAAGCATTGCGCATAACTGTGCATCAATGTACGATGATGTACATTGAATAAAATCTACGTCGGTCTTGGAGGATTCACTCCTGTCAACATAGATTATGTAGATTAGTGAATTCTTTGATAGAGAATGTATGAATATGATCTATAGTATCGATAGAAGATTTTCACAAGTTCAAAGTTGTTGAATTCTTCATGATCATAAAGCTCTTGTTCTTGCCAAGTTCTCGCAACAAATTCTTCTGGACTATCGCTGTGAAGAATAATATAATCGGGATTTCTTGACCACACATATGTAGTATTCCACCCTGCAGCAAGTACGGGATCATTGAGACCTGCTAAATCTATGACAACTAAATCTGTGAGATATGCAACAGCACCTACATCCCACATTGCAACTACGGAATCATCCGTGGCATTATCTATTAACCAAGCTGCAATCTCAAAGTTGCTTTCCATACTCGCAGAATATCCTGTCACTCTTTCATATGCATTCGGAAGCCTAAGATTGGGGTAAAGAAGGAGGAATATGATAGGAATAAGGTATCTAAACTTCCATACCTTCTGTAAGAATTCTTTTTCATTTTTGAGATTTTTGAGATTGATTTCCTTTATCCATCTTACAATATCAGTTCCAGTCTTTTGTCCAATTAGCAGTACTGGGACCATAACAGGAAACACAAATCGATATTCAAAACCCATTACAGGCGCGAATAACCAAGTAACTAGAAAAAGGGTAGCAATTAAGAAGAGGAGGTATATGTGAATATCTTCAGCTCGGTTGATGGCTATTATTGAGAGCAGAGCTATGACAAAGTAAGGTGAAAATCTGAAAAGGAATTGAATTGATTCAGTTATTCCACTTAAATCAAACAGTCCAAGAACCAAGTTCGATCTTTTTACCAGAGTTGGAAGGGACAAGAATGAACCAAAATACAACCATCGCCATAGATGATAGACTCCAATAACACATCCCGTGATGATTGTGCTGAGAAATGTCTTGTTAAGACTTCGGAGGTTTTTTAGTAGGTTATAGGCTAAGATAGGAGCTACAATAACTACCCCTTCCAATCGAACCAAGACTATTAGTACAAGCAAAACGGAAACAATGTAGTGGTTTTGCTCTTTCTTTGCATAGAAGTAGATCAGAGCGGTAATCAAGAAGATATAGAGTGATGTTTCCATGCCAGAAACACTATGAATTCCAAACGGAGGCATGAATGCTAGGAGAAGCGCGGGAAGGTAGAAGTATCCTTGACCTTCAAATAACTCCTTGGAAGTCATGCTGAGTAGTATCAAAGTTAGGTGCGCGCAAAGAATTCCCAATATCTTAGTGCCGATGTTTAGATCAATGCCAAGAAGGTAATAGACTGCTTGAATCAACACAAGAAGTATCGTGCTATACCCCTCTATCGGAGCTTCACCAATATTCCAGACAAGTTGTCCAGATTTTACCAGGTTTTCCGCGTAATGATATGTTATGTAAGCGTCATCAATTGCTGTGCCAATAAAGAGAATTTGAAAAACTAGAAGGATGATATGTGGTATATAGTATAGGATTTGTTCTTTCATTGGTGTCGTTTTAAAGAATCTCACAATCTCATGCAACCAACTACACCTTCATTCTAAGACACTGCATGAAAAACCAACTGATGCTACTTTTATTTATTATGAGAATGCTGGTTGTCACAATTCTTTTGTATTACAGGTCTAAGATTGAATAGGCCTTGTGTTGATTAATTCAATACATAAGAAAAGCTATATGAGTGAAGATAATTCGCTCATCTATCACCGAATCCAATTATTCTGGGATTCATCTAGTGGGTGGCCTATCTGAGCAGCTTGAAAAATGAAAGAAATGGAATCGATTGTTCATTACTCCGATTGATATTTGATTCCTCACCTCAAGGAGTTTTAGTTATACATAATGGAAAAGTCATGTATTCAAATACAGCACTTGCTGGGGCTATCGGATTCAAACCCGGACAAGCTATCGGTATGGATATCAAAGAGCTCGCAATTGTTCTAGATCCCGACAACAGTGAAGATATTGTAAAGAGGATACAAGCGTTAAGTTCGGGAAAGGTTACCTCTGATAAGGATCGTTTTCATACAAAGGGCCCCGATGGACAAAAACTAGTCCTGGAAATCACAGCAAGCTATTTGGAACTTGATAAAAAGAAGTATGTTCTTGCTTATGCAGTAGATGTAACAAGTGATGAGTTGTCAAAAGACACACTCGCCGCTGAACGAAAGGCATACAGCGTTGTAGCAGAAGCAGCTCTTAGTACTGAAGAAATTCCTGAATTGTGCAATCAAATTCTAGGTGGTCTGGTTGAAACACTTGGATTTGATTTAGGTACAATACGACTATACAA
>JBHLOX010000176.1:0-5030 GCA_048940045.1 Promethearchaeota archaeon | reverse complement strand
GGTAGTATATTGGGTCCAATATCAGATGCAGCAAGAATAGCTGAACCATATGATCCAAGGGGAGAGTACTGGTATCAGACTATCTGGGCAGGCAATGGGGATATGGTGTTCGTCGAACCGTATTATGACGAGTTTGACAATGTACTACTGATTTCAATTGGTAAAGTCGTTTATCGAAACAGCATTCCATTTGCAGTGATATCAGGAGACATCACTATAGAGGATATCAGAGAGAAAATAATCAATGTAGAAATCTTAGAAAGCGGATACGCGTTCCTACTTGATTCATTTGGTGGAGTGGTGGCACATCCAGAAGTGGCTGATGAGGATTATATTGCGGGATTACCAGACCTTCGTGAAGATGTGGAAATAAACTCTGATTTCTCTGAATCTCTAACTGAAAATCAGGTCAACCAAATCATAAGCGTGGCCGCAGGAACATCAGGAACATTGAGATACACTCGTAACGGAGATGAGCGCATTCTTGTGTTCACTCAGGTAGGAAAAGGTGATTACATCTGCGTGATATCTGTACCTCTTGATGAGGTTCTTGAGAGTATACCATTGCTCGAAGCGAGAATTGCTGAACAAAATGCTGAGGCTGCTACTTACATCATCTTCGTCACTTTAGGAGGTCTAATAATAGCTGGAGCGGTGGCTGTTGTCATTTCGAATACTATTACAAGACCCTTGCAGTATCTTATGGACCTTGCAGAGAGGAATGCTGCAGCAAGGATTATGGACCAGCCTCTCGATACTGGAGACTTGCAAGTGGACGCAACTTACATCGCACAAGATGATGAGATTGGAGAGCTAGCTCGAGCATTCCAGGGAATGCTTGACTCCATACGGGAGGACGAGGATTAGTCCTGGTTCATCAATAGAATAGAACGACGGTGAATGCATTGGTTGAAGATACATGGTCAGTTGATAAATCAAGACTAGTCTATGGAGTAAGTCGGAGTGATCTTCACTTTCTGGACATATCAGAGAATGGAGAGCTATGTGTTCGTCTACGAGATCAGGCCATCACAATCAATGAGATTGTTGAGAGAATTGAAAGGATAAATGGAGACTCTCCGGGTTATACTTCATCGTTCACTCTCCGAGTCCCTCAGCTTTTAACCTATCAGATTAAGAAATTGAAAGCAGCATTTAATCGTGCAATAAATGAGCTTGATTATGGCGGCAGGTTCATTGGCATTTACCCTGTGAAGGTCAATCAGCGTAAGGATTGCGTTACTACCGTCATTCGTTCTGATTCCGATTATGGTCTAGAAGCAGGAACAAAGACGGAACTTCTTCTAATCAAGAAGGTTATCGAGAATGAGAAGCACAGACATATCGTTTGCAACGGGGCAAAGGACCCCGAATACTTGAATTTGATTAAGGAGTGTATTGACGAGGGGTATAACATCGGAATTTCAGTTGAGTCAGTCCACGAATCACGTCTGATTGCTGATCGGTTTATTCCTGAAGAAACCCATCTAGTTCTGCGAATTAAGCCATACCTTAGGGTCGAGGGTCACTGGTCTCACTCTACTGGGAGAGACTCGAAATTCGGATTAAGTATTCATGACCTCTATGATGTTGTCGAACTGTTTAGTCAGAGTGGGTTCAAAGATTCAGTTCACACAATTCTAGCACACGCGGGATCACAGATAACAGAAATTGAGTCCTTTGAACGGTTCGGAAGACTTCTGGCACAACTCTATGCGGAACTCAGGGACATGGGACTGTCCAATCTAGAGAATATTGACTTTGGAGGAGGTCTCGCTATTGATTATACAAGTTCGCAGGAATCAGATTTTATGTATCGATATGCCCACCTACTTGTTTCAGGAGTTAAGGCACAGCTCTCAGAGATGCAAGACAAATATCCTCCACCAAACATAATGATTGAGTCAGGGAGAGGGATTACTGCTCTTTCATCCATGGTAGTTGTTGATGTTCTAGAAGTCCGGTCTATATTCCCGCCTCTTGGAAGTAAAACCGTTTCGGGATTCACTGAGGATGATAGAAAGAAGACACTTGAACAGATCAAGAATGCCTCAACACTCCAGGAAATCAAGAAAATCTGGAACGGATTCCATAGTAGGTATGGTGGCTACACACTTGCTACAATGGACACACTGGTCGAACAGGAGATGGTGATTGGATATTTGGAGGATGCCGTGCGAGCGAGGCTAGTTGAGCTGAATCTGAAATCCTACGACATAGATGGACTGGTCAGGAGTTTCTGGCATCCAGAACATATTGTTGTAGGAAACTTCAGCATCTTCAACAGTATTGCAGATCATGTGTTGGTGAAACAACATTTTCCTGTTATTCCGGTACAAGACCTCAATGTGAAACCGCAGACAACTGTGCGACTTGTAGACATAACATGCGATTCAGATGGGGAGATAGTTCAATTCTATAGACCACATACAGATGAAGTGTGGTTTACAAAAGATAATAGACTTCTGACTCACCCTGAGGGAAAAATGGGGGAAGGAATTCCTGTTGGAAATCTAAATAACCTCAAAGATTCTCGTTTCATACTTGCACTTGCTGGCGCCTATCAAGATGCTATTGAGATGGATCATAACCTACTTGGAGACCTCCCCGATGTGGAACTCTATCTAAAGGATGATGGACAATGGTCATTGTCATGGTTGACAGGTGCGGAATCAATTGAGGATCTCCTAAAGGAAGTCGGTTACGCAGATATCGATGTGGACGAAGACCCATATATGTCAGATTGAACAAACTTGAAGGTTGAATCCGAAGTCAAGTTTGATGATGTCTGTCACATTGGATATGCAAGGATGCAGGACCAGAGCCATGCATGAGGATATGTCTAGTTGATGCAGATGAGTTCTTTTTGAGGTTTTGAAAGGAATTCACAACCCTGTCGTGTAATGAGAATGTTTTCCTCTAGACTGACTTGTCCATAGTGTTCAGTTGTTACATAGAACTCTAGTGTGAATACATTTCCTACTTCAACGACACCCATAGGGCTTTCTCCATAACGCTCCCATTTCGGTCCAAGAAGGGTTCCTCCATCATGAGCCAATCTACCAAGCTGGTGACCAAGGGCGTGTTGATATTCCTCATAACCTGCGGCTTTCACAAAGTCACGAGCAATGTTATCGACTTCATAACCTACGGCTCCAGGCTTAATCCAGTCAGCTGCCGCTTGAATGCCATCTCTAACAGTCTCGAAAGCGTGTTGTATCTCAGAAGGAATGTCCTTCTTCGCACCAAAGAAGAACATACGCTGAATATCTGAGCAATATCCCTCGTATTTCACACCAAAATCGAAATGGAGTAGATGCCCAGCAAGAGTCTTGTTGTCTAATGGACCTGCATGTCCGAACTGCTTGTATGGACCTGCGTCAACTGCAGGATTGTGATCTGCTGCCCATGCACTTGTCACACCATACTTATTCATACACTTGTGGAAGTGGTCATAGATCTCAATCTCAGTCATCCCGACCTTCACGAACTTTTTCATCTTGTCAAAGATCTCTTCTGTGATTTCGATTGCCCGTCGAATCCTCGAAACCTCTTCGTCAGTCTTTCTACCCCGTAGCTTTCGGATGTGGTACTCAGCTGACATAAGCCGTTTGGAGTATGGTGTGTTCTTTAGGTAGTCTAGTAGGAGCTTGTGCATCCCAACACTGAGACCATCAGCCGCAACATCATTCATACTGTAATTAATTGCTATCTTCTTAGGGTCCTTGCGTTCCAGTTGTTTTATCAGCTCATCGCGGATACTGGCTGTATAAGGAATGACAGTATCAAAGATTCCTTTTGCCTTTACACCGTCTTTGTCGAAGTTCCCAACAATCGCTATCTTCTCATCCCGAGTGAAGATAAGAGCTGATTGCCAAGTCAGTTCACCACCAAAGATGAGCTCAAGGACAGGATCTGCCATCTGAGAGGTTTCTCGAACCCATACAAGCCAAGCATCGATATCTTGTTCCATGAGTATCTTGCAGGCTTGTTCTGCTTTCTCCTTCTGAATAGTATAGTCCATCTTAATCACCATGCGGTTTGATGACGGCTTTGAGTGAAACCTGATTCTCCTGAGCCTCTAATGCCTTCTGAGCATCATCCAGAGAGAATCTGTGTGTGACTAGGTCCTCGAATGGAAATCGATCATAATGTTCAGCAACAGTCTTGATTCCTCTGTAAACATGGAGGGTTCTCGATCCCCATACGGTCTTGATGTCAAGGTGCTTCTTGTTCATTAGGTGTGTGTTAATCTCAGTGGTTCCATGGTCGGTATATTGGCCACAGATTGTATAGGCTCCACCATCTCGAACCATCTCTATTCCTTCAGGAATCGCATGGGGATTGCCAGTCGCTTCATAGACAATGTCTGGTCCATGTCCTCCTGAAATCTCCCTGAGTTTTTTCTTTCGTTCCTCCAATGTGGTTTCGCCAATATTCAGAGTATCAGTCGCTCCGAATTTCTTTGCAATCTCTAGACGGTTCTTTGCCTTGTCCAACACAGTCACAGATGCAGCACCACTCACACTTGCTAGAACAGCAATCATCAGTCCAACTGGACCAGATCCTTGAACTGCTACATGTTTACCCCAAGTCATCGGGCTTCGAAGAACAGTGTGAACAGCAGTGGGCATGGCGCACCCAACTGCACTTGCTCCCTCGAAGCTTACATGGTCTGGCAATTTCATAATGTGAGTTCCAGGTTTGAGATAGAGGTACTCACTATACCCTCCTATCAATCGTGGAAACTTAGTTGAGTCCATGGTTATTCCATAGACCTTTCGATTTGGACACTTTGTGGGAGCGTCTGCTATTAAACAGAAGTAGCAAGAGAAGCAGGTGTCTGTGACATCATGAAATCCAATACGGTCTCCAACCTTCAGCTCGTTGCCATCCAAGTCCTTGATTGGTTTCGAACCTATAGCCTCAATTGTCCCAACAACTTCATGTCCCAGAATCAGGGGATATGGCACTCCTGCAAGTCTACCATGCCAGAGGTGGACATCTGTACCACAACATCCCGCCAATCC
>JBHLOX010000175.1:0-5052 GCA_048940045.1 Promethearchaeota archaeon | reverse complement strand
TGATGATGGTAGCGGAATCGTTTAAAGAGAATGACTATTGCTGAAACAAGCATATTCTGGAGGAACCCATCTGATGAAGTCCAATGATGCCCATTTACATATCATCGAGGAAGAGGGTCTATTTGGAAGGGATGTGACCTTCACATGGAAAGACCTTGAGGAATACCTGGGTATTGTTTCGAGGGTAGTGTTAATGCCTTCAATGGAGAATGATTATGACTCTCGTCAGGTGAACCACCAATTTTTCAAGCAACTAAAGAAATTCGGTCATAATAAGCAAATTTGGGGGTATTATTGGCCACATGCACATGAGGTGGATAGTGAATTCATCAATACCTACGAAGTTGCAGGCATTAAGTATCATCCGTCAATTTCCCAATTAGAGATGAACAAAGCCAGTGCCGTTCTTGATCTTGCAGAAGATACAGGGCTACCAATTTTGGTTCATTGTGGAAGGAACATCAAGAGCAGAATTGAGTATTGTATTGAGGCGTACAAGAAGAGGAACGTAACGATGATTGCCGCACACCTGGGTGGAGTCTCTCCACCTCTAGTTAGTCGTGCATTGGAGATGTTGGAACAATATAATGATTTTGACAACTTCTATCTCGATACATCTTCGATTGATGTATCAAGACTTATTGCTAGGGCAATCAATGTTGTGGGTTCGGAGCGTATTCTATTTGGCACTGATGCTCCGTTCCATGAGTACCATGTCTTGAGGTATACGATGCAACAAGTATGGGAGAGGGACGATGTGAAGATTTCATCTCAAGACATGAAG
Organism: Promethearchaeota archaeon; assembly: GCA_048940045.1. GTDB lineage: Archaea > Asgardarchaeota > Thorarchaeia > Thorarchaeales > Thorarchaeaceae > SMTZ1-45. Next base: position 4,268 of record JBHLOX010000175.1, on the reverse strand, counting down.
AACATAATGTACGCTAATGTTGAGAGGATCCATGGCGAATAATTAGAAGAGAAGCCTATGACTCAGGTAGCAGCTCCTCCTCTGGGACTGTTCCAATACAACGGGCAGGGTTGCCAGCCCAGACTTCGCGGGCTCCAACATTTCTAGTCACGACTGCTCCTGCGGCTATTAGAGCCTCCTCACCAATCTCCACTCTTGGAAGAATTGTGGCTCCCCCACCTATACGTGTGCCTCGTCTGATGATTGGGGCTTCAGTAATAGCTGGTATGGCAGGGCGCTTGTATCCAATCTTCCATGTGTTCACAGTGGTCACATTTGGACCGAAGAACACATAGTCCTCAATAACGATTTCGTTGGTAATATGACACTGTGAGGCGATACTGCAATAGTTTCCTATTTTGGCATCGGTTTCGACACATACCTCATTACCTATTGTTGTGTTCTTGCCAATACGGGTTCCTTCTCTAATCACAACATAATCGAAGATTCTACTGTTATCTCCGATCTCCACATCATGATAGAACACAGCTGTATCTGCAATAAACACGTTTCTTCCGGTTTTGGGCTTGCTTTTGGGCATGTTCTCCACCTTGTAACTCTTCCACTGTGGAATCCTACTTATGGGTTTTCATAATAATCAAGGCCATAAGATAGTAACATCTTGTGACCCTATTTTGTGACACTTGTTTATATACTGGATTTGTTTGATTTTAATTAGAAAGACACAACGCGAACGGCTAAAGGAGGCACGCCTCAGTAGAAGCCTAGCGTTGGATTAAGGGTTTGAGATAATGAAACCAATTGATGAAGATGTATCTCCACCACCTGAGGACATACCCGAAGATGTCGAGGATGTGGAGGTTGAAATTGAGGAAGAATTTAGACCTCGACGACGAAGAGGCGGACGCAGACGTAGAAGGTCCAAACTTCAACAGTATGGTTCAATCACAAGTGTTGCTGTATGGATTGCGTTTCTGATTATTTGGCTATTCTTTTTCGCGAGTGGCTACGGGATCTTTGAAAACATAGGGGTTGTAGCAGTGGCATTTCTGATTTTGGCAGCACTAAACGCAGTAATGTACATCCCACTAGAGGAAGGATGGAAAACCCGATCAAGTGTCATAGGCGGCGTTGTGTGGTTGATATTCCTTATTATCTGGATTGTCTTCTTTGCTGCTGGCTATGGAATATACGAGAATATAGGCATCGCTCTAGCTTCACTACTAATAATTGGAGCATTCTATGTGGTTCTCTGGGTCCCTGGTGTCGGCGAGGAAGGAGGTGCTCGAATCAGTGCGCTTGGTGGCATTGGTTGGTTGACTTTCATTGTGCTCTGGCTTCCATTTGCTAATGATTTTGCACTCATCTACCCAATTAATGGTTACCAGAACATTGCCATTATCTTGGCTTCATTTTTGATAATGGTCGTAGTGGTACTCTCTCCTTGGGGATCAAATATAACAGTGGAGATTGAAAGCGAAGCACCTGGTCTGGCTTTCCGAGCAAAAGGGAGCGTGGCTGGGTTTATGCTCTGGCTCCTGTTTATTGTAATCTGGATGTGGTTCTTTGCCGGAAATCCCCTCTATGGTTTCTCAGGCAATCAAAACGTGGCAGTAATTTTAGTTTCATTCACTATATTCGCTGCATTAATGCTTGGCGCGTGGTTGCCATGGTCTCGTCGCAGAGGTGAAGGTCCTGAGAACTGGTGGTCCATTGGACTAGCATTCGTGTGGGTGCTATCTCTCGCATTCTGGTTCTGGTTCTTCGCAGACCAGTTCAATGAGTATCAGAACTTCGCAGTCTTTCTGGTTTCTCTATTGGTCATGGCTGCAATTAGTGGCGGTGCTCAATGGAAGAAAATCCGTGATTTCGAAGCCATGGACTGGGATGATTGAATATACAATTATCGAAAGGAAGGTGGGTGTTCCCTACCTTCCTTTCTATTCTCCTTTTCTAGTAGGCTAGCCATCCACCATCAATAGCTAAAGTATGCCCAGTGATGTACTTTGCATCATCACTGGCGAGGAAACAGGCACCGCCGCGTATCCATTCATTTTCTGCGAACATCGGAAGAGCTGTTCTTGGTTTGATATACTTGTCACTGATTTTCTTGTCAGTCATCGCTTCGATTGACATCGCGGTTGGGAAGAATCCTGGTGCAATCGCATTCACTCGAATGTTATGTTTTCCTAGCTCAATAGCCAGAGCCTTTGTCATTGAAACCAATCCACCCTTGGAAGCATAATAGCTCACTTCAGTGAACTCAGTTCCTCCAAAACCGAATGTCGATGAAATGTTGATAATTGATCCAGATTTCTTGGGAATCATCACCTTAGCGACTTCCCGCATAGCGAGAAAGGCTGAGGTGAGATTCACATCCATAACGGTGTGCCAGTCTTCTAGAGTCTGTTCAATGAGAGGTTTGACGATGTACATACCAGCATTATTCACCAACACATCAACGGTACTAAATTCCTTCACAGTTGCATTAACCAAGTTGATGATGTCGTCTTCCTTTGTCACATCTGTCTTGAGGGGAAGAGCCTTCACACCATATTTACTCGAAACCTCGTCTGCAACCTTCTTCAGTAGATCTTGTCTCCTAGCTCCCAACACGACATGTGCGCCTGATTCAGCAAATGCGTGAGCGAACTGTTCGCCTAGTCCTGCAGAGGCACCTGTAATGATGACAATCTTTCCATCTAAATCATATTTTACCATCTGAAACACCTGTAAGAAACACTCAAGTCTTTTCACAAGTGCAGACGGCCTATTAAGTATCACACCTTCAAGAAATCTATTTGGTCGCTAGTGAATCCAAGGGTTCTGATTTTGTAATAGGTTGATTATTTTGCTTTCTAAGCTGGTAGAGTCTAAAGAGACCGATTGGTACGACAATCAGTAGCCATATGATTATGTCACCGATTGTGGACATGAGAACACTAGTTCCCGCTGGATCAAGCCACATCTGCCCCAGCCTCATCATCCTGACTAATGGGAATACAAGAATCACTCCAAAGATTCTTTTTAATTGGACTGAATTAACCTTAGAAGCTAATCTTGAACCAAACTGAGCTCCAATAAGCATCCCGATTCCAAGTGCGATTGCATAATATGGATTGATATAACCCTGAAGAAGGTTCATTACAGTTCCAGCAGATGCGGTAAACATCATAGTAAACATAGAAGTGGCAATTGCAGCATGCATTGGTAAGCCCATCAAGACCGCGAGAACTGGAACAACAACGGCGCCTCCACCAATTCCGAGTAGTCCTGCAGATAAGCCTCCGATAAATCCTCCAAATAGAGATATTGCCATTCTCTTGTCAGTCAAATCCAGCATAGTGTATCCTGCTAACTCAGATGCAATATCCCCCTTCTCTGGTTTCACTGCGAAAAGCATCCTGATAGCTACTGGCATAAGTGCTAGTCCGAAAATCAGACGTAATGCATAGGGACTTTGAATCATTATTCGAATAGAAACACCAATCATAGATCCCGGAACTGTAGTAATTGCTAGGAAGAGACCTGCTCGTGGTATAATTGGACGTGGGTCTTGTCGCCAATATGCGATGCTACTTGCTATTGCCAAAAATAGTGCAGCAACGAGTGCTGTGGCAGGAGCAAATTGCTCACTCAAAAGAAAGACAATCATCAGAAGTGGAGTGTTGAAAACTCCACCACCAATTCCCACCATTGAAGAAATTGTGCCAACACCCACAGCATAGATAGCAATCAAGATTGCTTCCATTATCAATTCCTGCATTGCTAGTTCCTTCTATCAGCGGCTCGGCATTCAGACTACTACTTAAGCAGTGCTGTCTAGCCACGAATTCATTAGGAAGGGGTCTTTCGTTGAGAGAGTCTGAATAATCCAGAAATCAGAATGAATAATCCAACGAAAATCAATATCGATGCAATACTCTGTCCAGTGAAATTTCCTGCATATGAATTGAAAATTACTCCAAAAACAATGATGATCAAACCAATGATCGCTATGATTGTAGGCGGTCGGGTATTGAAGGTCATAAAGGATGGTGGCTTATCCTCCCTCTCGATTGCAGGTGCACCAGATAGCTTCACATCACTTCTAAAGAAGCGTGACCCATCCTTTGTAAGGGTGCCGTGCAGTTCTCCAGATTCGAGTAATATGTTAATGAGCTCGATAACTTGGTCTGATGATATGAATAATTCATCGACCAGAGTTTCGATAGCACTGACATTTTCATTCACTATGAGATGGATTAGTTCATCCTTCTTCTCCGACA
>JBHLOX010000038.1:0-20466 GCA_048940045.1 Promethearchaeota archaeon | reverse complement strand
GGAAACATCAATCTTCTGACACAAGATCTTCATACAGCATACGGACATACACCTGGTTTTAACTCGGTACTAGTACGTGTGCGACGGTCCAAGACTTAGAAGGTCTTATGGTCCGGTGAAGGTGGCCAATACCCTAGAGCTTGTCGTGTAGCTACAATTTCGCCAATGTGATATGCGTTGTGTTGAACAAAGACAATGAGAGCTCTGAATGCTGGAACTTTAGGCCATGAGGGCAGTTCATCAAGAGAATCAATATCCTCTGTCATCTTATAGGCTTCCTCCAGCCCTTCTTTGAAGTGTTGAACAAGCTCATCCCATTTCTTTCCGTCCTTTGGAAGCTCCTTAGGCCAGCTTGGCTCGTTGTTTTTAGGGAATTTTACATTCTTCTTGCCTTGTAGTGCCTCAAGCATCAAATCCTGCCAGAACACGATATGATGCAAAATGTGCCAGCACGAGTGTTCACTCTGCTCCGGTATCTTCGCAGCCATCTCAGGTGTTAGATTTTCTAGAGCAACAAGGGGATCAACGTGGATGCCTTTTCCCTTAATCGAGTTCTTCAGTGATGCTGTCAATACTCCGAACATGTGTGAACTCTAGTCGTATGCTCTAAATGAATGTAATCATAGCAGTACACAGTTCATCACAGTGAAACCTATATCCTGAAACTTGAGAGAAGATTCAAACACAACATTTGGTGCGCCCACAATGTCCTCAGGTAAACGAATTGCGACAATGGTCATAGGCATGATTGTCATGGTTGGTGGTTTCTTTGGTGGCTTTATGCAGTTCTTCTGGATTGATACACACGATACCGGAACCATCCTATTCTACGTGATGGTAATCCCTATGATTAGTTTCCTTGTTGGAGCTGGAATCATGATGTATGGAATGAAGGATACCATTTCAGGAAGGGGATTCGGACTCTTTGGGATGATGGGAGCAACAGCTGAAGCTCCAAAAGAGAAATCATTCGTTCATGAACCGCCGCGTTTCTGTGCTGACTGTGGAGCTTCACTTAGCTCTGAGGACATCGAATGGGTTGGTCCACTTTCAGTGAAGTGTCCCTACTGTGGGGCAACTCATGCGACTGAAAAACGCGAAGTCTAGACTAGTTCCCGTCCCCCAACAATCACAGCACCAAAATAGTCACGAGTCTTCCTGTTCCGTAGAAGAACATCTTTGTTTATCCCGACACCTGAAAGCAAGCAACATATCCAGGACCACAACCAGGGACTAGGACACGACTCTCACTAGTTATCCCAAGCAACTCAAAGAGGCGTCTTGAAGCTTCAATACTTCCCATTGAGAGAAAGGTGTGCCATATTCAGCCATTATGTCGTAGTGGCCCATTTCAGTAAGGTCGCTATCCTTCATTTCCAGTCTATCCTATTGAGCTGCCCGTTCAATCTTCAAAGTGTTGATTCCCAATAGTCCGACAAAGAGTAAACATCCGAACACAGTATACCACTCTGTCAGAGGACCTCCAATCGTGAGGGCAAACCCCAGACTCGAGAAGGTGATTACTACGCCATAGAGACCTATGACCTTGTTGAACACAGGATTCAGGAAGAGGGCAATGAGGCTGATGATGAGAACGAAGAAGAGGATCAAGAAGAATGTGCTGGATGCAGTCATATGGGGTTCTCCTTGGTCTTCTGAGAAAACTCCTATTGCCATGAGAGCGAACCCTGAAATAACACCAAGAACCTGGCCAGCGATCATGATGATTCTTTGAACAGTACTCTCAGTCCACCAATCTTTCAAGCCGATAAAGAAGGGAATCAGCGCAATACCAGTAAGAATGCACCCCCAGTTGTAGAAGTACGCTCCAACCGGATTGTAGTTGAGATTCCCTAGTCGACTGAGATAATGCGTGCTTGGGCCATATGGATCAGGATAGAACGCCCATGAAACCATCGTGAACGCACAATAGAAAAGAATTACGAAAAACACGCTAATTGCGGTCAATGGATACCTGCGAATACTAAATCCCATATACTGCCTCTACACACTTCCTCCTAATTAAAGAACTGGAACTGAAATGAGAAATGCCGCTCCCTTTCTCTCCTTCTCATCCAACAATTCAATTGTGCCACCATATGATTCAACAATTCTCTTGGAGAGATAGAGACCAAGTCCTTTTCCTTCACCCTTTGTAGTCACTCCTTTCTGGAAAATCTTGTGCCTGATACTAGGGTCAATTCCAGGTCCATTATCTCGGTAAGTAATGATCAAGGTTTTCTCAACAAGCCCTAACCTAATAGTAACAACTGCGGAATCTCCTACGTAGTCCGCTGTGTTTCTTAGAAGATTTTCTAGAACAAGTGGAAGGAGGATGCCAGGACGAATTTCTGCAGATCGAATATCAGGCTCAAATAGGAGACTCACCTTTGCGCCACTGTTTGCCTCTCTAGCGCGATCCGCCATAGTCTGAAGAGTTTCTAGGAAATTGTATGCAGCTGGACGCCCTACCACTGAGAATAGTTTGATAACTCGAGACATCCTCTCGCTTACGGCAAGGGATGTCGAGAGATAAGATTCTTTACCCATTGGCACATCCAAAATCTGACTAAGGAGCTCGATATGGCCTCTCACAATTTGCATGTCGTTCCCCAAATCATGTGTGAGGACAGAAGTATAGACCTCCAACTCTCGTTGACGTTGTTCAAGGAATTGCTTATGTTCCTCAAGCTGTGTCACATAGTAATTCAATGACCATGTGAATATGAGTACAACAAATGAGAGAGCCATCTGATCTATGATAGGCTCCAGTGCTAGTGCAAGTCCGATATTAGGATGGGCATTGCAGTAGATAAGCAATCCCAGAGTTTGTCCCGCTATGAATAATGCCTCAAACTTGGATGAAAGCCATTGACTTCCAAATAGTACTGCAATAACCGGCCAGATAATCAGATTCAATACTACCCTAATCGGCTCTTGGTTGAACTCCACGAGCAAGAAGAGAAATGGCATAAGTGCCAGCGTTAGTGTTGTAATGACTCCCGCTAACACTACATACTTTGTTCGGCTTATTATGTAAATTATAAAAAAGAGACAGGTCGCGTATACAAAAAGGGTCAGATTGGTTAATAGGATGCCAAGTCCAATTTGGACAATCGGAAGGACGATGACGACAAGAAGTAGTGCGAAGGACAAAAGACGTGACTTCATTCGAAGAACATCAGATCGAATAGCATCCGATGGTTCAATCAGAAGTCGGCGAATCCGCTGGGAAACTGAAACTTCTGTGGTTACTTCGTCAACTTCAGACATCGCAAATTCCACGTCAATATTGAGAAAAATGAATCGGATTTGATATGTAAGGTTTAGTGGGCTGTGTGAAAACAGTCCAAATCATCCAGACATTAGAAGAAGAGAAGTGATTTCAACACGCAAATCGTCTTCAGAAATGAAACCCGCTAATTGCTTCTTTCCCATGTTGATAGTGGGTAAAGCTGGCAAATCATCTTCATTTACATCTGAATCAGGGTCATCAACATTAATGAGTTGAATATTCGATGGACTGATGCTCATCTCTGCCAGAATAGCTGTAAGGGATTCAAGAACTGGACCACAGAAGACACAATGGTCTGATTTGTAAAACATGATTGGAGGAATTTTGAGTTCTTCCTTCCAAGCTGGTAAGAGGACAATGAACTTGCTTCCTTTGGTATAATCTGAAGATTCTCTGTCCTCGACCCAGACTCGTCCACCAAGATGCTCCAAGTATCTATCGACAAGTGTCAAGGCAAGGCCTTTCCCACCCAGCTGTTCCTCAGGCCCTCCGGCTCTTCGAAAAATCTGGTCTTTTTGTTCATCAGGAATTCCAGGACCTTTATCTAAGAATTCTATCCGAACCATGTCACCATCTTCAGTAAGATCAGCATTGATTTCAAGCTCTACAGTGGAGCTTGGGTCTTGACTTGCACAATAGTGGATAATGTTGAAGAAAATATACCACATGAATGGATGTCCAACTACATCAAATGATAGCTCGGGAATGTTTGACTTAATATTGAGTGTCTTCCATTCGAAGTCGCGAGTAGCCTCCCTAACAGCTTTATTGAAGTGTGGTTGGAGTCGCGTTTCTACTTTTTCTGGAGGTGCTTGACCTAATGAAATCAGGACGCCCATGTTTGCTATCATACGTCCTGCACGACGAACACTCCAAGCGGTTTCGCTAAGAAGTCCTTGGAGGCGATCGGGGATGTCTAAAGAGATACTTAGGTCCTCCATTGTGAATAGAACGTTCTGATTTGTCATGTTAAGGTCGCTGCTCATAACTTCCATGTACAAGTTCGCTCTTTGACTCTCCTCTCTGAGCCTCTGTTCCACTCCACGTCGAGTCGTTACATCAAACGCAGTTAGTCCAATTTCATTGACTTTTTCAGTGCCTGATGAAAGAGGACTGGATGAGATATTCACCCAGATGACTTTGTTGTCTCCACGCTTCATCTGGATTTCAAGGCCTCTCACATTCTTACCACGAAGAGCCTCTTTGACAATATCTCTTCCTGGGTCATAGAGAGGTTCCGGATCAGGGAGAAACTCAGAGAGTGATCTTCCAATAATCTTCTCAGCCTCCAATCCCAGTAACCCCTCGGCTGCTGCATTGACCTGTTCGATGTTCCCATTCCGATTGAGAGTGATATATGCAACAGGGGACATATCATAGAGTGTGGCAAAACGATTCTCTAGCTCTGTAACAGCTGCTTCCAGTTCCATCTGCGATGTTATGTTCCGTACCGTTGCGATAACTGCTGGTTCTCCTTCTAGTTTGATCACAGTTGGTGTAATCTCTACGTGAAGGACATTGTCATCTTTCGATGCAAGACGGGTAATAAATCGCGTTGCATTCTCGCCCGTTACAAGAGCCTCAATCATTTCCTGGTCACGTCTTCTCGACATCGCATCGATGAGATCTTCAAATGGTGTGTCTAAGAGATCATCTTTTTCGTAACCAAGCATGTCCGAAAAAGCTGAATTAGTGAGAATAATGTCTTCGTCCTGAATGACGACAAAACCATCACTGACTACCTCCATTACTTTGTGTAGCCATGATGTTTCGCGATTCTCACTAGTCACAGACGACACCTGTGTTCCATATTTTCCACATTGTTCTTGATAAACAAATGTAGCTAGTCTTCATTCGATTTTTAAGGTCTTCAGAATACTCGAATATTCCGAGAATTTGTTATTTCTTTTGGAAAATACTCCTAAAGAATAATCTGCAGAGTGTGTGTGAACCAAATGCGGTATGAGTGTGTTAAGGCAAGGTCATTGCTATCCAAACCGCATGTGGCAGACAGTTGGTTTCACATGAATCGTAGTCTAAATGCCTACAGAGGATGTGAGCATGGGTGTGTCTATTGTGATGGTAATTCAGAATACTATCATGTTGACAATTTCTACTCACATATCAGAGTAAAAGAGAATGCTGCTGAAGTCCTTCGAAAAGAACTGAAGAAACTCGGCTTCACTTCTAGGTCCGAACTTGAAACAGAAACTCTCTGGGCTTTTCTTGATGGCGAGGATGCAAAACGAATTGCTGAGAAAGTGCCTCGGAAACTTGTAATTGGAGCATGTGGTGGAGTCAGTGATGGGTTCCAGCAGGCTGAACGAGAATACAAGGTCACCCATAGGATTCTAGAAACTCTTCTCGACTATGGGATGCCTGTCTTCATCCTCACCAAGTCCAATCTTGTATTGGAATATATGGATATATTGAAGGAGATTCACGAACGTGCCTTTGCCAATGTTGTGTTCACTATTACCTGTGAAGATGATGATACTCAGAAGGTGTTTGAACCGAATGCTTCGACCACTTCCGAACGGTTTTCTGCACTTAAGGAAATCCGAAAGGCTGGTCTCTATGGTGGAGTGATGGCAACTCCCATCATTCCAACGATAGGCGATACTATTGAAAATATGATGGGACTTGCAAAGGCGACAAGGTCTGCTAATGGTGAGTTTATCCAGTTTGGAAGCATGACACTCAAACCTGGTCGTCAAAAAGAGTACTTCATGCGTGTGATCAAAAGAAGATATCCAGACAACTTTGACACTATGGAGAGAATCTACGAAAACAACAATACCTATGGACAACCTATCTGGAAACGACTACCAGCTAATGTGATGGTCTTGGGTAAACATGTATGCAATAAGGTTGGAGTTCGTGATAGGTCTGTTCGGCATAAGATACCGCATGAGTTCGAATCCAACAATCGTGTCCTTGGTGTATTGCTTGACATAGTCTTTCGAATGAACATGTTCCTTGGAATGCCTCGCAGTGCGACCAAACCATACTCGGATCTCGCTGCGAAAATTGAACGTGGTGTAGATGAACTCACTAAGCTTCGAACTGATGGAGAACTCAAACAACATCTCATGATTGACAACTCAATGAGAGTGACCATTGAAGAGATTCTAGATTCAGGCACATGCACAGTATTAGATAATCTCGAAGCTCGTATTGATAGAATGGCCGACTCTGAGCTCGAGGTTGAAATTCGAGCAACACCAGACGAATTCGAGTGATCACTCAGGTTCGTTAAATTGAATTTTTGATTAAGATTCATTTGCGTTTGTTCAGTCGCTCTGTTTCTTCCTTTCGACCAGCTCTGTCTGATGGACTCTTACCATGCGAACAGAGTACAAAAGGAGCATACCACCTACCACAACACCAATGAGCCATAGTGGACTTGCTAAGGGGTGTGCCAACCATAAGGTGAGGAGATAGATGTTCAGACTGGCAAAGAAAATGGCAAATGACACAAGAGTCGCATAGAAAGACCAAGGCATTTTGGGGGGGCTCATAGTTAACACACTCATCTTTCAAAGCTCTATGTAATATAGGCATTATCCAGTTCAAATTGTTGTATTATTGAGGTGACTGATTATTATTGTTCTCTTCACCAGTTTCCAACGGACTGACTAAGAGACCTTCAGATGTTGCCTTAAGTACAACACGTTTTCCAATCCCTGCAAGACGTCTGATTGTTTCTGGGATGACCATCCGACCCTTTGCATCAATCTCTGTGATGTCACCATAGAGGATGTGTTTCTGACCCTCGATGAGACCGTCTCTGATTCTCAAGACTCTGTCAGCATACTCAGCAACTCTTGGGTTGTGGGTGACATTAATGACAGTTGTACCAAACTCCTTGTTTGTCTTTTTCAATGCCTCCATCACCATCTCTGTGGTTTCACTATCAAGCTCACCAGTGATTTCATCCCCTAGTAGAAGTTCGGGGTTGTTAGCGAGGGCTACACAGATGGCGCATCTTTGATTCTCACCGCCAGACATCTGATTCGGTTTGTGATTTGCTCTAGGCCCAAGCCCCAGTGTGTCTAGTAGCATTTGGGCTCTCTCGTTTGCAAGTTTTGTAGGAGCTCCTGCAAGTTTCATAGGTAGGGTGACATTTTTGAACGCAGTCAGTCCAGGAACTAGGTTGCCAATCTGCCAGATGAATCCAACTTTCTGTCGTCTGTAGAGCATAGACCTTCTATCATCCAGTATTGAAACACTGTGGCCATCATAGAGGATTAAACCAGCCGTAGGCTTGTCTAGAGCACCAAGTAACTTCAGCAAGGTTGACTTTCCTGATCCACTCGGTCCGACAATTGAGAGGAATTCACCCTCACTAACCTCGAAGTCAACACCCCTAAGTGCTATGACTTCTTTTTGTCCACGTTTGTAGACCTTCATCAGATCTCGGACAACGACTTTGTGTTGTTCCGCGATTTCGTCAAGATTCTCTGACATTTTATTCACCCCATGTATTGAATTTCTTCTGCAATGTTGAGTTTCAGTGCTCGAGACACAACAGCATAAGTTGCTAGGAGAGACACCATCACAGCAGTGCTTGTGATTCCTACCAGTAGTGGCCAAGGCACTATTATAAACACTGGAAGCCTTGTCCATAACTGAGCTGTTGCCAAACCCATGTATAACAATGGTATATCTTTCAACAGGAATGCAAGACAGGTACCTATAAAACCTCCAATTAATGCGGCGAGCATCAATCCTGTTGAGGCATCAACAAGTGAGGCTACTATCATTGATTTTGTTTCAGCTCCCAGTGCTCGTAGTACTGAGAACTGCTTTCTCAGACTTCTGACTCGGACTGTGGTGACGATAATAATCCCAAAAGTGAGATAGATGAGCGAGAAGATAACATTCAGAGTGTATGCACCAAAGATAGACTGAGAGGCACGTGAATCAAGGACCTCATCGATTGGTTCATTTGCGGCCTCAACGCTATTGAAACTATTAGGTGCAATACGGTAGATATCATTCATTGCTTGTGTGTAGTTAGCTCCTGGTTCAAGATCTACATAGAACTTAGTCACATGTGTACTATTAATCCAGTTATGTAGTTGACTGATGTCCATAATGAGAAAATCAGTAAGATCAGACTCGCCTGGGAAGTATGTCCTCTGAGGATACGATCCAAGACTGCTTGCCATAATATCGACAATTGTGCAACTTGTCAAATTATACCAATCAAGACTAAAGACCTGTAGATCGAGAAATGGTGAGTATTCTGGAATCGGTTGACGGGTTATTGAATCAATTGTGTAATGACTAACAGGCTTGAACGTGGTGATGATATTGATACCGTCCTCAAGTGACTCGTTTAATCTTGCGATGGAACTCTGTGGTCTGTCCTGCATTGTGAAATAGTCAAGCCAGAAAGCGGCTTGGATCCATGTGTCTGGTTGGACTCCATATACTGAAATTGTGCGATTGATATTCTCCCCACTTCCATAAGCATAAGCATTCCAGTATTGAATATACCCGGTAACTCGAAGCATGGGACTTACAAGAGCAACTCCTTCAACAGCGGTTAGGTTCTCAATCAGATCCATGGTGACGTTACTCAGTGTTGGATCGACTTCTACAGCTATGTCGGCACCTGTTTCGAAGTAGAACACATTTTTCATGTGAGTATCACCAGTTGTCGCTGATAGGGCCGCAAAAAGACCAGCAGTAAAGACCATTGCTATGAACATAGTTCCTAATGCCTCAGATTTCTTGAACATCCTTGTAGTTCTTGAAATGAGACGAGCACCAACAACTAGGGATGGTCTTCGAAACCGGGAAAGAACTCTTGATTTGATTCCAGATGTTCTCCTAGATAGAAGTCTTGTAAAGAAATATAGAAAGATGGTCATCACCGGAATGATTGTTACTGCGAAAAATGTTGATGCCATAGCCGTAAGACCACCAAATGAAAACATAATCATCAACAGTAAAAGGAGATACCCGAATAATCCTACAATAAGCATGTCAATTGCCGGGCTACCCATTTCCTCTGACTCTGTGAGAATCTCACCTTCAAGGACAGCATGAGCTTCTGTTGGAGTCATAAGCAAGGCTTTTACTGCGGAAGGGAGGGCTACGATCAATCCAACTATGAATGAAAATGAGAAGACAATAACTATCGCTGTCGGTTGCAGAAGAAGTGTGAATCCAGACAGCTGATCGAAACTAAACACGAGTAATTCTCTAACTGAACCTGAGAGGATTGCACTAAGTATCCCTGTTAAGACAGCTCCAATACTCCCAACAATGCCAGTAGTAACTGCACTACTCAAGACCCAAGCAAACGCCTGGATTCCTGAAGAGCCTCTGGTCTTAATGGTTCCAACATCACGTCGTTGCTCATCGGATAAAAGCTTGGAGTTATACTGGATTAGCATTATTCCCATTATGATTGATGGTATTGAGAATGCAATTGCCACTCCTCTAACACTCATTGACCAAATGGCAAACTCAAAGACTGCATCTTGGAGTTTGAAGGAGTCATAACTAATGATTCCATAAGGTAAGGTGTCCTGTTCAATCTGCTTTTTAGCATTGTCAAGAATTTCAATCATTGTCTGTGCATCATTCTGGACAATCCCTGTCCTGTCAAATTTGACCCAGATTCTATTTTGAATTCCAAACCACTCATCATGCGGAAGAAGACCGAAAGTTGCTTCAAGTGATTCAGCAGTGGTTATAACTTGGAGGTAGGTTATTTCAGGCTGATCCCAGAAAGGTTCGAACATATAGATGTTAGAAATGAAAGTTCCTATGATTGTGTAATTTCTCTCAATAGTGGTTTCTGTCCAAGTATCGTTAACCCATTCCTCAAGCACAACAGATAGTGAGTAGTTCTGACCAATCTGTAGGCCTTCTGATAGAAACAGGCTTTTCTCCACCAGACATGAATCGTTATCATATGAGAAACTACCACTATCCAGTTCAATGGCTTCAGGAAAACTCTCGAAAGCCGTTCTATTGATTCCTAAGAAGCCCTTCCTACTATAACGATAGTTTTCAGTATACCAATCATATACACTTACAAATGTGAGCGGTTCTGTCGCGACTACATATCCTTGTGATTCAACTGTCTCTCTGATATCTTCGACAGTTGTAGTGTTTTGTACATAAAAGGGGTAGTTGAAAGATACTTCCATGTCAATTGGCACATCAGCTGTCATATCATTGAGGACTGTAGGTGCAGTTGAATCCATGTAGAACAAGATTCCGCCAAGCACTCCACTCGATAGTGAGAATATCAGGAGTGTTGTCAATACTTCTGGAGCCCTTGCTGATAGACGTGCAAATAGAAACATCTACACATCACCTCCATATGGTGCAGCTTCTGCCCATGTTGCATTAAGTGTTGATGCAAGGTTGATTCGAGACCCTAATACAGCCACAATACCAATGAAGATCACAACTGATACAATGAAAAACGCTAAAACTGTGAATATAGTAATCCAAGGAATTATTGGGAATATCGCCACAGGATAGATTGCGTACCAGGATGCTATGCCTGTAGAAGCTGAGTTTACTGATGGGGTTAGGTATAATGGTGCATAACCGAACAGGAGCAAAAGACTAAACAACATCAGTACTAGCATTTCAGCTCCTTGAGCCTTTATGATAATCCCTACATCTGCTCCAGTTGATCGGAGGAGTGCAATTTCCCTTCTCCGAGCTTGTACTCCCTCCAATGCATACACCGCAAATGCACCAAGTATTGTTCCAGTGGTGAGGACGGTTAACATAGTGTCTACTGACCTATCCATATGATACGATACCTGTCCCAGGTATTCATCATTCCGTGTACTCACAGAATCCCAAAGACCATCATAGAGTACTTTTATGCCTCCTTGGTCTAGAAGTTCATTTGCAATTAGTGTTCCATTTGCTCCCTCTGAGGTCTGAACGCAAAGGAAGGAATTTGTTTCGTTGACAATATCAAGTTGTGTGCTTAGGAACTCACGATTAACCATTACCCTCTGCTGTCCCACGATTTGATAGTATCCTGTATAAATTGGGACCGGTGGTGGCATAATATCGTAGTAAAACACATCTCCTCTCTCTGGCATCTCTGGAATTGAGGTAACAACTCCTAGTATTCGGAAGGATATCGGTAATGCATCCTCATCAATTTGTGTTGCACGTAAGATATCTCCGACTTCAAGATCGTAGTCATTCGCAATGTCTGCTGATACAATAGCTCCGTCTGGAACAGATGCAAGAGAATCTAGCATTCCAGCCATTTCTGATTCATTCAATCGACTACCTAAGTAATGATAGCCTATCTCCCTATATTCTATGGGATTCACTGCTAGGAATGTGTTGTACCCTTCTCTACCGCTAGTCAGATACAATCCGATTTCGGATACAATTGTGCAAGCCTTTACTTGATCATGACTCGTTACATTTGTGAAAAACTCATCCCAGAGGGTGAATTCTGCCTCGTCAAGTGCAAACGTCAGATCCGCCCCCACACTGAGTCTGGATTGGTATTCGTTGGTCACCGGTAAAGAAGCATCAACTATCGCACTGTTCCAAGAAAGACAGATTGCCAGAACTAGAACCATCGCAGCCGCCCCTCCCGATGAAGCTCCTTTCCCAATCCTCCGAATCCCAATAGATGCCGATACTGGTCCTACAACCCTTGCCATATACCTGGAGGTTCTGTTTGCTCCTCGTCTGAGTATCTTTGTGGACAGACTGGCAACTCCAAGGAAGAGGGGTAGTGGTACAATTGGAAGGATGAGACCAAGAATTGGATCGCTAGAAACCGTGGCTCCACCAGTTGTCAGAGTAAGAAGGAGTAGACCCGCAATCAAGACGACAAGTAGATCCCATCTGATAAAATTGAACCCTCTTACCAATTTAGCAATCTTGCCTTTGTTTTCATCGACTGAACGCTTGGTCGAGTAGATTATGCTATATCCCCACCTCGTAAACAAAGGTAATAAAATCCCTACCGCGAGAGAGATTATCAGTGACTGAAGAGAAATTAGGAGCGGTTCAGTAATCATTAAGGAAAAATCGAAAGTAAAGAATCCTGTAGCCGAAATTGCTACTCTACTGATTCCAATCCCAGCAACGATTCCTAGAACGGTCGAAATTACAGAAAGGCTAAGGAGCTCTCGATTCACAATCTTATCGAGATCCCCAGAGGAAGCACCTCTTGAATAAAGAACCGTAGTTTCATATCTTCTCTCGTTCACATTGTGACGGATTGCCAAGAAGGTGACAAGTATAATTAGAATAATGATACCTGTAGATCTGAATAGCTGACTGAACCTTGCCCCCTGAACCCAGTACATGTATTGGTTGATAGCGTCAGCCATCCGGTCTGTTACCCAGAACCTTGATGACCAGGGATACTGGGGATTATAGAGAGGATCGAGTTCTCTAATTGCTTGATCTATCCCCGTGACAAATGCAAGTGAGCCCCCAGCATCAAATGGACTAATTCTTGTTCTATCAATGTCGATGTAAATCTTGTAGTCAATATACTCCATGAGGTCCGGAACTACAATTGCGATGCTCTCATAATACCAAGAGTATTCTGACTCTCCACCTTCTTTGTAAATTCCAATGACCTCCACCTCTTCAAAGGGACCTTCCCAATCTGTGGAGAAATTAAGAACATCTCCAATATTGATGTCATAATAATCAACAAGATTATCGATGATGGCAATCTGTGAGCTGTTTGTGTCTGGGAATTCTCCTTCGACCAGAGTAATGTATCCTGGGAAGGTATTCATGAATTCCTCATCTGGTGCTATGATATCTCCCCAAATTGAATCCCAATACTCTCCCCATGTTTCATTGACCCAATATTGAATATTCCCACTGCTCCGAAGGAGCGCTGCCGACTTCGCTACACCATCGATGTTCTGAATTGCATTTGCATAACTCTCAATGCCCTCTCCTTCTGCAAATATAGCGACCTCGCCGACATTTCCAATATTACTATCCCACTCGTGTACAGAGTATGAATCAACATATACTGTGATACCCATGGCCATTGCTGATGCTAGAAGAAAACATAGTAGAGTCACTCCCTTTCGTCTCATACTATGAAATGCTTCATATCCCGCAGGCGTAGCGGCCATTTTCTTCAGCCTCCATCATGGATTCTCTATTTGACCATCGCGCATCTTGTAAACGTGGTCCATCATCTCACCAACCTCGGGGTCATGAGTCACAGTGATCAGTGTTCCTCCCTCACCTTTTGTCAAGGATACAAGCACATCCAGAATCTCTTTCCCAGTGTTGTAGTCGAGGTCCCCGGTAGGCTCATCAGCAAGGACAATGACTGAACTTGTAGTACCTGGGGGTTTCGCCAGTGCTCGTGCTATAGCTACACGTTGTTGTTCTCCTCCAGACAGCTCGTCAGGACGATGATCGGCTCGCTCAGTCAACCCAACGAGGGATAGCAGATGGTCAACACGTTCCTTTCTAGCGTCCTCTTCCATGCCACCAATAAGCAATGGAAGCTCCACGTTTTCATAAGCGGAAAGCACAGGGAGCAAGTTGAAGAACTGAAAAACGTAACTGATTTTGTTTCGTCGGATCATTGTGAGATCAGCTTCACCCATATTTGTGATGTCTACTCCATCAACCAACACGCTTCCATGTGTGGGTCTGTCTAGCGCTCCAATCAGGTTCAAAAGAGTGGTCTTCCCTGACCCGGAGGGGCCCATGATTCCAATGGCACTCCCTCTCTTGACTTGAAGGGACACACCCCTGAGGGCATGAACTTCTATCTCACCCATGTCATAGATTCGTGAAACTTCCTTGAGGTTTACAATTACATCATTGTTCATACTACCCACTCCGAAGCCTTCTCTATCGCGTTATGTTTGAGCAGAGTTCGAAGACTAATAAATTACTCCTTCGAAGTACGAACAAATGTACTACCGTTCCTCACAGAGTATAATCTGCGTACATACAATCAGTAATTAATGGAAGTTGATTTGTGTTTTGTACAGCATGAGAAACTTTAAGTCGTCATAAGTATTATTTGGTCATAGAATAGTTAGAGGTGTAGCTAGCTATGTCTGAAGAGATAATGGCACGTAAGTATGAATTCTTCAGTTGGCAAGGATTTACTGTGGGTGCTATTGTCATGGCTCTTTCGTTAGTTGTTCAATCCTTCATCAGTTTCGATTCAGTCTGGACCCAACAAGCAACGAGCTACACATTATTCATAGGCTTCTCATCACTCGTTGTTGGAATAACTTCTGGAGGGGTTCTTGTCTATCTCTTCCCACCAGACCAGGACGTCATTGGAATTGCAGGGCTTGGAAGTGATGACGTCACTCAACATCTGTCTCTGATTCTGGTCATTCTCGCACTGGTTCAACCAGTCTTCACCGGATTCATTTTCTTCTACGAGTATTTTGGAACTGATCAACTGATATTCATCTGGGTATTGCTCGGATTTGCAGCACCTAGTCTTGGTCTAACTGTGGGCATGTTTGAACGGTCTCGAGCTATCGGGGAAGATCTCAAACTGTACTTTGCAGTTAATGAAAAGCTAGACATGGCGAGTCTTGATTGGCTTCATGCTATTGGTCCTCGAACAGCAACTTACCGAATGGGTATGCTCGAGAGTGCTGCACGTAGAGTTGAAGGATTGAAGATTACTGGTCACGAAATAATACGCGAAAGCAGACAATTCGCTGTCAATCAGTGATATCAGAATGCTTCATCCGCATATGGACCGCTAAACCCACATCTGTCCAAGCAACCCAATCACACTTCAAACAACTGAAGGAAGAACTTCCGAGACCAAACCTGGGGGGTTGTTTCTCCGCAAGTTCATAGATGGTTCCACCATAACCACTTCTCTTCTTAGATGTGACTTTGAATCTCTTCTTGAAGCAATCCGAGCAGATACTAAGATTCTTCCTGGTGTCGTTGGCAAAATTGTCTTCAAGGTTTTTAGCTGGTTTGATAGGATCGATTTCTTTGCCACAGCTTTCACAGTACTCTATTGAAGTGACCTCCAGGATTTCAAGGCATCACAGTTTTAGCTGAAATAATATCTCTTCTTGAATGACGACTATATGAATTCTCTGAGTGGTTTCCTCTTCCTTGTGCATATAATGAACTCGTGTTAAATAGTGTTTTCAAACAACTGGGTTGCTGTACTGAAAACTTCTTCAACACCCTCACCGGTCAAACAAGATGTTTCAATAAACGCTACTGGATGAAGTGCCTTTTCTTTCCCATATCTTTGGGCCAGCTCCTCAGCAAACTTGAATCCTTCATCGTATCCAACTGGTTCGTCACCTGAGTCTTCACCAGTTTCAACTCGAAGATCAATTTTGTTGGCAACTATAACAATCGGCGGCATCTCTTCTGTCGAGAGTGTTGCCTCCCGAAGCCAGAAGTCAATACTCTCAAAGCTCCATCTGTCTGATGCAGAATAGACGATTATCAAAACTTGAGAATCTTTATAGAATTCCTTCCTCTGCACTTTTGCTTTGACAGCAAGGTCAAATGACCAAACCCTGAGGTCTATGCGGTGGTTCTTTCCTTCAATAATAGTACCAAAGATGTGGTCTGATACAGACTCATCTTCCAAAGTGATGGGAATAACGTTCGCTTTAGCCTTAAGACTCTCCTTTCCCACTCCATCCTCACCTAGTAACAGAACCTTGCATTCTACAATGGGTTTGATCTGATGAGCTGGCGTTTCCATTGACTCGGGTTCTTCTATAGCTTCTACCTCTTCTTCAATTGTTTCAGCTATAATTTCAATCTCTTCAGGTTGAACTTCCTCTTTCTCTTCAACAACTTCTTCTTCGGGTATCGTAGCTTCGCCTACTCGAACATATGATTTCCCTGAGGCAACAACTTCTTCACTTCCAGCCAGATTAATACTGATTTCAGCCTTCTTTTTCGCAGCTGGTTTCCCCTTTGGTGTGCCCGTCATAAACGAGTCACTCAGAGATTCAACAGCTTGAAGAGCATCTGCGATATCATCAAAATCGTCGACACTGATTTCCCCTTTCTCATCAGCACTAGTCCCTGGACTCTCCACAAAGGTTGCAGCCTGTTCTGGTTTCTTCTTAGGATAGTCTCTCTTTTTCTTCTCAGGTTTTACTTGCTTTGCCTCAGCAATAGGTCTCTCGACAACTGAAGTAGGTTCAGGTTCTTTAGGCGGCTCAACAGCCACTTCCTTCAGCACCCTTCTCGCCCTTGGTAGACCAATTCTATCTAACACCTCTTCTAGAACACCAGGGGCCAACCTCTTTCCAAGATAACGAAGATACTTTTTCAGCTCTAGAGCGACATCATCAAAAGATCTCCCTTTCAGAGGTATTTTCTTTTTCACCACACCCTTGTCACGAACCTCAACATAAGTCGGTGCAAGTGTCAGTGAGATGGTTGTACCCGGTATTATCATTGCCGCTGGTTGCCTCCTAGCTGAGCTTCAATCAATCTTTTTTTGTTGTATCTTAACTGTTTCGTGTGCAAGTTCCAACACGACCATGATTACTCACTACTATGAGTGATACAGAAAGAATAAAATCTTACTAGTAGATAGCCCCGCTCAGGTTGCAAAAATGGCAGATGTGAATTTCACGGAATACGTTGACGTAATTAAAGATTGGCCAGAACCTGGAGAGGCTGTGTGTGATATAAGCAGACTCCTTGAACACCCCAATGTTTTCCATGAGGCTGTTGTCACTCTAGCCAAGCCCCTTGTAGAGGTTCGACCAAACAAAGTCATAGGAATTGAACAAAGAGGTTTGGCTCTGGGAAGTGCCATTGCATACTATCTGGGTTGCGGGATTGTCCCAGCTCGCTCCATTGCATATCTGCCTGAAGATTATGAACGACCTGTTGAATATCTTCCAACTAGCAAGTTTGCTGATCGACGACTGGCTCTAGTATCTGAGTCATTGGATGCAGGTGATCGTGTCGCAATAGTCGATGATTGGTTGATTCAAGGCACTACAGTTCTCGCAGTATCGAAGATTGTAGAGAAGCTTGGGGGTCATGTGGTGGGTGTCGCTTGTGTGATAAACAATCTTAGTGAAACCAGACGAAAACTACTCGGTCGCCCGGAAATTCATTCACTAATAGAGAATCTACAAACTGATATTCTACATCCTACAGATTAAATATGATCAGATAGATTGACTGGATTCGAATTCACGCTTTCCGAGAAGCCTTTGAGGCGTATCATAACTTTAGTGCCTCACGAAGACAGACTCCTAGGGTTCGAAGGGTCAATCGCACAACATCAATTTCACTGTCGGATGATTCAGCCATTGCCTCTGACACCATCTCTTGGATTCTCTCATCCTTGCTTCCAATATGAAAGAGGAGATCAGTGAATGGACTAGTGAAAATCTTCTGGGCAATTAACTGATTCCGGAAATCAATACCAAAGTCAGCTTGCCACAGTCGTTGATATTTGCCAAGACTGACGACATCCAGCGTATCATCCTCCAAGGCAGTTGCTACAATATGAGCCGCATGTCGAGCCGCCTGCATTGCGTAAGAGATACCCCCACCTGTCAAGGGGCTGACATGACCTGCAGCATCGCCAAGTAAGATGCATCTATCAGCAACAGTCTGTTTGATTGGCCCTGCGGTTGGGATAAGAGCTCCTCTAGCTGCTGCTATGCTTGATAATCTTGGTAGTAGATCTCTCTTCTTGAGAAATCTCACAAACGCATCAAACACACTCGGTAATCCTGAAGCATGTGTTCCAAGGATCCCAAGACCCACATTGATTGTTTCTCGTTTCGGAAAAATCCAACCATACCCTGGGAAACCTCCAAGGTTCGTAAAAAAGTGGTATTTCAGGTCCTCTGTATAACGACTAAGAATATCTCCCGTAGAAGCTGGAACTTCACATACTCTACAAGCAGATATACTCGAACCAGGCCATTTCCTGTTGAGACCGGTTTCACGAGCCACCATACTTGTGACACCATCAGCTCCAATCACAACCTTCCCCTGAACAGATTTTCCGCCTGCTAGCTCTATGGTTACTAATTCATCTTGGATGACTACTTTCTTTGCTCGTGTACCCACCAGTGGCTCCACTCCAGCTGTAACTGCTTCTTCGTATAAAACATTGTCAAAATCTATTCTGAGTGTAAGAGCCATGTCAACTCTGCCTTCAAGCATTATTCGGCGATTTGGTGAATGAATAACGCCAACTCTGGCGACTCCTTTCAAGAACTCCTGAGCTCTTGGTCTAAGATATGAAAACTCGTCAATGATTGTCTGGGAGAATCCTCCCCCACATGGTTTGTCACGTGGGAATGTGTCTTTGTCGATCATTAAGACTTCAAATCCGAGGGTGGCCAGGAAGCGAGAAACTGTGGCTCCTCCTGGTCCAGCTCCAATCACAATGACATCATACATACTAGACAATCTCTCGTGTTTCGAAACCAATTATACATCATCTTAAAGGTTGAGCCCATCAACCTTATCTAGCAACAAGTTGAGACCAGAGGGAGGACAAATGAGTCAGCTTCTCAAGGCACGCAGAAAGGTTCGACATCGCATAAACTCGTTCCCAAAATACGACCTTTTTCTTCACCGTTTTATCACTGTCGTATTGACAATCAACATGATTTTGATTCTCTATGCTCTCATATCTGTTACATTTAGGATGACATTTAGTGGAGTAGGATTTGTAGATTCTTTACCTATAGCACTCTACATTCTCCCAATGATGATAATTCTGCCAATAATGATCCGAGCATATTATCGGGGAAGGACTGCGGCTTGGAACTTTGTGTTTCTAACGATATGTACAGTATTCTTCAGTATGCTCTCACTCCTCGTTCGAGGCTTCATTTTATGCCTTATCATCAATCTCATTGCAGCTGTGTTTCTATTCATTATGGGACGGTTTCGGCCTATGGGAAAATTGAGAGAAGCAGGGAAGAAAGTCATTGCATATTTCCTTTTGGTAAACCTGCTTGGACTTTCCTTTCCCATTTCCATTATTGTTATGGGGCAAACTTCCATAGCGAATGTTCCTGTTGATACAACCTCTCAAATCCACCTTAGTGTTCCTTTAGCTGATTTTGATTTTCCATATCAAAATGTAAATCCTACACCTCAATTACTCTCCGACATTCTCTCAAATGACTTCTATCTAGACTTTCACGTTTTGGAGAACAATTCTTCATCATGGTCGAGGTTGAGAACTTGGCTACTTGCCATTAATGAAACAGAGATAATTTACTCTATTACACTGACTGCGGATCGTGGCTCACTTGTCGGTGAAAACCCACAGACTCTAGCGAGTTCGGAATTGATTGAAGATCTCTACGAAAGCCATAGGAATGCTTTGATTCAGCTAGTTGATGTTGCATTAGCTAATGTTACAAATGAACCCTATTACGTTCTCTTTGACATGACACTCTCCAAACCAGAGTGGCAGCAGTTGATGATACGAACAAGAAATCTCGATTTGATGGGATTTGGTGGTCTATTGAGGGCCTCTATCGATTCTGTCGATGAAGATCGAATAGAAACTGCATCAGCTTTGTTGTATGGCGAGGTAGACCCCTTTTTTGTCCAATCGGGATTATTGGTCGAAAGTTTTGTTGTTGATGATTTGCTTGATGGTGATTCAAATGTTATGAAGCTATGTGGAGTAACACCCTCTTCACTCCGAATTTGGAGTCACAATTCTGTATCATTAAGCAGATCTAGATTCTCCTTTGAGATGAACGGCGATGTTGGAGAGTATTTAGTATATTCCTATTCCAGTTCTATAGGTGGACTTGAAGGTGTTTGGAATTTGAAATTGGGTGAAATCGGGAACTCCACTGATGTTCTGGGTCGAACTGATACTGTCTACAAAGATCTTGATGTTCTGGTTAATGACATAGCACTAGCTCTTGGTAATGGGGTTGTACGAATAACCCTTGACTCACTCCCTTCTCTTTTGAGTGCGTTTGGAAATGACTCATTATCCACTCTTCGGTCAGCAATTGATGTAGTTGACAATGGAGTATCTACTTACACATTCAGAATCTATGCCTTTCGTGCAGTCTTTCTAGCCATTGATTCATTTGACTTTATCATGCTTTAGGTGACTTGACATAGACCTCAAAGACTCCCGTCCAAATCTCACTACTAGCTTCAGCCTTTACCAATAGATCTCCTCC